>CAYWOT010000184.1:0-5266 GCA_964459975.1 uncultured bacterium | reverse complement strand
CAGGGACGAAAGCGACGGAAGGAGCCGTTCCGAGAGGGCGCGCCGCACCGCGATCCGGATCGCCGACGGGATCACGTCGTTGCTCGACTGGCACCGGTTCACGTGGTCGTTGGGGTGAACGGGGGAGTTGCCCCCCAGGGGTTTCCCGAGCAGCTCGTTGGCCCGATTGGCGAGCACCTCGTTGACGTTCATGTTGCTCGAGGTGCCGGACCCCGTCTGGTACACGTCGAGGGGGAACTGGTCGTCGAAGCGCCCCTCCAGGACCTCCCGGGCGGCCCGGGAGATCGCCTCGGCCAGCGGCGGATCCAGGAGCGAAAGCCCCGCGTTGACCTCGGCGGCGAACCCCTTGATCATCGCGGCGGCGTAGAGGACCGGAAGCGGCATGCGGACGCCGCTTACCGGAAAATTCTCGCACGCGCGCTGCGTCTGCGCTCCGTAATACGCCCCCGCCGGGACGCGCACCTCGCCCATCGAATCCTTCTCCGTGCGAAAGTCGCCCATGCCCGCCACCTCCTCCGACTTCGATTCCCCGGCGCGCCGCCCGGTTTCCGGCGTTCTGCCGCCCCAACTCGCTCGCACCACCCCTTGCGCGGGGACGCCTTGCCGTGCGTCCCTGCACGGCTGCGGCTGCGGGTCTTCCTCGCTCTCGGCCTCCGTGCCTCCGCGTCGGAAGACACGCCCCCGCCCAAGGGGGGTGCGCAGCTCGTTTTGGGGCAACATCTGGACAGGGAGACTCCCGTACACCGGTAAAGAGAACAGCCGGGAATGTCCCCGGTGCCGGGGACACTCCCGTACACCGGGGACGCTCCTGAGTCGGGAAAATGAGTAGAGCCAGGAACGTCCCCCCGGTGGGGGTGGCCAAGCTTGACGCACGTCAAGGCCGGCGGCGACGGGACCGTCTACTCTGGAGGTCACCTCGTCCACCGACGGACCGGGTCCCGAAAGGCCGGGGAGGGTGGAAACCGCCTTTCCCGGGCGATTATCATACGGTATCGGGGCGCATGAGCCCCCGGAGGAACGATGGATCGGTACACCAAGGCGTTCGTTCTCGCCGCGCTCGTCTATTTCCTTCTGGCGGCCGTGCTGGGCGTCTGGATGGGGGCGGAGGGCACGGCGGACTGGGTCCGTTTCGCCCACGTCCACTTCAACCTGCTCGGCTTCATGACCATGATGATCTACGGCGTCGGATACTTCATCCTTCCACGGTTCAACGGGCGCACCCTGCGGTGGCCCTCGTGGGTCCCGCTCCATTTCTGGGCCGCCAACCTCGGCCTGATCGGCATGGTGGCCACGGCCCCGGAGCGCCCGTCGACGGGCTTCGTGCTGTTCGCCCTGCTCTCCGTCGCGTCGGCGGCGATGTTCGTCGTGAACCTGGGCGCGACCATGCTTCTCGCTCCCGCCGAAGAGGCGGACGCCGTCGAGCGGGCGCCGTCGGCCGCGCCGCAGGCGCCGCCTCCTCCGCCGGCGGAGATCGACCCCGACATGCGCGTCGGCGAGATCCTGTCCCGGTGGCCCCAGACGGTCCCCGTCTTCACCGCGAACGGGTTTGCCTCCCTGGGGAATCCGGAGCACCGCGAACAGGTCAAGCAGGTCCCGATCACGCTGCGCATGGCGTGCCAGCGGCACAACGTCGACCTCGAGCCGATGGTGGATGCGCTGCGCGCGGCGGTGGCGGGGGCTCCCCCGCCCTCTTCCGGACACGTCATGGGGCTCGGGGCCCGCGCGGCCGCAACCCGCCGGACCGGCCTCTCCCGCGGCGAGCCGATTCGCCCGGAGAACATCTTGGGCGACATCCTCGCCGCGTACCCGGAGACGGAGAAGGTGTTCAAGCGGTACTACGGAGCGGGCTGCTTCTCCTGCCCCGGCCAGGCGACCGAAAGCGTCAAGCAGAGCGCCCTGCTGCACAACGTGAACGAGAAGGAGATCCTCGAGGAGCTCAACCGCGCCGCGGGGTTTTGATTGCGAAGCTGTGGGCGGGGACACTCCTGAGTCGGGAAACACGGGGGACGCTCCCGAGTCGGAATGAAGAGAACAGCCGGGAACGTCCCCCGCTGTCGCGCGCACCGTGGATCGCCTTTAGGCCCCGTCAGGCGCAGCGGGGGGTTCCCCGCGGCGGCCTGTGGAGCGAGGAAGGACGCATCCCCGCAAAGCGGGGTTTCCATTCGTCGAGCGAAACCGGCAGTGAGCGGGCGCAAGGTCGCGAACGTAGCCGCGGGGATACCCCCCGCGAGCCAGGGGCCTAAAGGCGACCGGCGCGTGGTATGCTGGCCCACACCGGGGACACTCCTGGCTGTTCTCCTTTCTCCGACTCGGGAGTGTCCCCGTCCACACCGTGGGAGGAGAGATCATGTACACCGCGAAATGGGACGAGATCGAGGGAACGGCGGTCGCCGAGGAAGACGCGAAGGGCGTGACCATCCGGGTGCTCATGGGAGAAAACGTCGGGGCTCCCACCTTCACGATGCGCCGCTTCGAGATCGCGCCGGGCGGCCACACACCCTTCCACGCCCACGCCTGGGAACACGAGGTGTACATTCTCTCCGGCACGGGAAAGGTGCGGCGGAGGGACGGCGAGCGCGAGGTCGGGCCGGGCTCGTTCGTCTTCGTTCCAGGGGGCGAGGAGCACAACTTCGCCAACGCCGGCGACGCGCCCTTCTCCTTCCTTTGCGTCATCCCGGCCAAGAAGATCTGCGCCCAGTGACAGCCGTCGCTGCGCCCCAAACCGGCGTCTGCGGGACCGGCGTCCCGCCGCGCGGGGAAAGTATTCCGAGCGTAGCTGCGCCTTTCGGGTAGAATAAGACGTCCATCGCACGGCGATCCTCACCCGGAAACGGAGAGGAAGACGATGCCCCGCTCGCACAGGCCGCCCGTCGCCGCATCCGTGCTTCTCCCGCTTGCGGTCCTCCTGTCCGTTTCCGTCGCACTCGTCTCCACCGCGCTCGCGGAAACCCCGCAGCCGATCCGCTTCAGCCACAAGGTCCATGTAATCGACAACCGGATCGACTGCCTCTTCTGCCACGCTTCGGCGACCCGGTCGGCCTATGCGGGAATCCCGTCCGTGGAAAAATGCATGACCTGCCACCGGGTCGTCGCCACCGGAAACCCGGAGGTGAAAAAACTCGCGGACTATTGGAAGGAGAAGAAGTCGATTCCCTGGAACCGGGTGACGGAGTTGCCCGACCACGTGTACTTCCCCCATTTCCGGATGGTCGGCGCCGGGGTTCCGTGCCTGACGTGCCACCCCGGGATGGACAAGACCGCCGGGGCGGTGCAGCGGCGGGCGTTCACGATGGGATTCTGCATGGACTGCCACCGGAAACGCGGGGTCTCGATCGACTGCTGGACGTGCCACGTCTGACACGGAAGGGAGACCGTTGCTCGACCGGAGAGACTTTCTGAAGCTGAGCGGGGCCACGGCCTTCGCAGCCCTTTTCGGAGGGTGCGAACGGATGCAGAAGAAGATCATTCCGTTCGTGGTCCCACCGGAGAACTACACGCTCGGCGAGTCGCTCTGGTACGCCTCCGTCTGCCGGCAGTGTCCGGCCGGCTGCGGGATCGTCGTCCGGGTCTCGGAGGGCCGGGCGAAGAAGATCGAGGGAAACCCGCTCCACCCGGTCAACCGGGGGAGACTGTGCGCCCGGGGGCAGGCGGGCCTCCAGGTGCTGTACCACCCGGAGAGGCTTTCGGCTCCCCTGAAACGGGACGGAGAGCGGGGCGCGGGGAAGTTTCGGACGATCTCCTGGCAGGAAGCCCTGGCCGAGCTGATGGCGGACCTCAAGGAGACGCAGGCGAAGTCCCCGGACTCCCTGCTGATGCTGACCGAACCGATGCGCGGCCACGCAAACCTCGTGGCGGCCCGCTTTCTGCGCGCCTTCGGGTCCCGCCATCGGGTGGCATGGAATCCGTTCGGCCAGGATGCCCTCCTTGAGGCCCACGAGACGGTCTTCGGCGTTCGGGACATCCCCGAGTACGACCTGGCCGACTCCCGCTACCTGCTTTCCTTCAGCGGCGACTTCCTGGAAACGTGGGTCTCCCCGGTCCATTACAGCCGGGGATACGGCCGAATGCGCCAGGGCCGGCCGACCGTCCGCGGAAAGTTCGTCCATTTCGGCCCGAGGCTTTCGATGACGGCCGCAAGCGCCGACGCGTACATCCCGATTCCGCCGGGAACGGAGGGGGAGATCGCCCTGGCGCTGGCCCACGTGATGGTCCGGGACAAGCTCACCGCCCCTGCCGCCGCGGCGGCCGCCTTGTGGAACGGAGGACTGAGCGAAATGACTCCGGAATCCGTCGGGACGCGCACCGGGGTCCTTGCCGCGGACATCGAGGCGGTGGCGCGGGAGTTCGCCTCCAACCAGCCGGGGGTGGCGATGGCGGGGAACGGGGCCGTCGCCTGCACCAACGGGACGTTCCACCTCACCGCCGTGGCCCTCCTGAACGCCCTGGCGGGAAACGCGGGAAAGCCGGGGGGAGTCTCCTTCCCGAACCGGGCCGCCGGCTTTTCCCGGTACGGAGCGGAGGCGGCGCTGATTTCGCCGTCCCCCGAGAGCGGCTTCGCGTCCGTGCGGGACGCCGTCGAGAGGATGCGCCGGGGCGAGTTCCGGACGGCCCTGTACGCCGGCGCGGCGAACCCGGCGTTTACGCTCCCGCCGTCGATCCGGTTCCGCGAGGCATTCCTTTCGGTGCCCCGCATCGTTTCGTTCTCCTCCTTTCTGGACGAGACGACCTCCCTGTCCGACCTCGTGCTCCCCGTGCCCAGTTACCTGGAAGAGTGGGGGGACGACATCGCGCCGGCGGGGCATTCCGGCGACGCGATCGCCCTCGGACAACCGGTGGTCCGCGCGCTGCACGACACCCGTTCGATGCCCGACGTCCTGATCGCCGCCGCAAAGGAGCTCGGCGGTCCCGTCGCGGCCGCCCTTCCGTGGGAAAGCTTCCGGGACTGCCTGGACAAGGAGTACGAAGCGATGGGGGTCCGGCTCGAGGACGCCCACAGGGACGGGGGGGTGTTTTCCCGCCGGAAGGGAGCTTCGCGGACCGTCCGCGGCGCCCGTTCGCTTTCCTTCCCCGCTCGGGCGGAGGCGACGTTCCAGGGCGCGTCGGACCGGTATCCGTTGTTCCTGCACGTCTATCCTTCCACCGCGTTCTTCGACGGGAGAGGGGCGAACCTTCCCTGGCTCCAGGAGCTGCCCGCCCCCCTGACCACCGCGGTATGGCACAACTGGGTGGAGATCCACCCGGAAACCGCGAGACGGCTCGGGCTCTC
>CAYWOT010000183.1:0-5295 GCA_964459975.1 uncultured bacterium | reverse complement strand
CGCGGCGAGGAGGAAGGGGAACCCGATGGAAACAGCGGCCCTCGCGGTGCGCGCGCTCGAGTCGGCGATCGCGGACGCGGTGCGGTCGTCGAAGGGGACGCACGGCCTGCCGGCGGCCCGGAACATGCGCGGGAGGGAAACCCGGTGATCGACCGGATCGAAGCGACGCTGCGGGGGATGTTGTCCGATTCGTCCGTCTCGGTGCGGCTCGCGGCGTCGGCTGCCCTCGACCGGCTCAAGGCGAAGCGGTCCGTCTCTTCGTACCTCGAGAAGCTTCGGACGGGCGCGCTGGGAGAGCGGGTCCGGGTCGTCTTCGCCGCGCGGGAGATCGGCGGCGCGGAAGGGGTGTCCGTCCTGGTCGCGGCGCTGGCGGACAAGGACGAGGAGGTGCGCGGGGCCGCGGCCCGCGCCTTGGGCGACTCGCTTACGGAACCGGTGCTCCAGGCGATGGCGGCGCGGCTTCCGATGGAGCGGGGCGTCGTGCTCGCCAACCTGCTGGAAGCCCTGGGCCGGTCCGGACGCCGGGATTTTGCGCCCGTGGTCGAGCCCTACCTGCACCATCCGGACGCGGAGGCCCGGGCGGCGGCGGTGCAGGCATTCGCGCGCGTCGCCGGCGACGCCGGATGGGCGAAGGTTCTCGCGCACACGGCCGAGAAGGACGAGACGGTGAGGGTCGCCGCCGCGCGGGCCCTCGGGGAGTGGACCTCCGGGTAAAGCGGGATCCGCGCCCTTTACGGGCCGACCGCCTGCTGCAGATCGGGGTATAGCAGGGCGTCGACCGTTCCCAGAATGGAACGGACCGGTCGGTCCGCGCCGGTCGCCGGGCCGTCGATGTCGACTTCCTCGGGGCGGCCGAGGGTCATCCCCCGGCTGTCGACGAGAACGGAGATCTTCCACGGTCCTTCCCCGTGGGGGCCGACCGCGGTCACGACGCCGACCTCCATGCTGCTCAAGCGGACGAGCGTCCCGATCGGATACGCTCCCATCACGTTCTTGAGGACCGCGAGCAGGTTTCCGTCGATCGATTGCCCGGCGATGTTCTCCATGATCTCCAGCGCCTCGAGCGGCGCCCTCGCCGCCTGATACGACCGCATGGTCGTCAGGGCGTCGTAGCAGTCAGCAACGGCGATGATCTGCGAACGGGGGTGAATGGCGTACTCGGGCCCCAGGGTCGGATACCCCTGCCGGTCATAGCGCATGTGGTGCTCGCGGACCATGTAGGCGGAGTCGGGCCGGATGTGGGACATCTTGCCCAGGAGGACGAAGCCCTCCTCGGGGTGCTTCCGGATTTCGGCGAACTCCGCGGGCGTGAGCTTGCCGGGTTTCCGGATCAGGTCGAGCGCAAGCTGAGTCTTTCCCACGTCGTGCAGGAGGCCGGCCACGCCGATCTCCGTCTTTTCGGGGCCGGAAAGCCCGAGCGCGTCGGCGATCGCCAGGGCGATCACGCAGACGTTGACCGAGTGCGTGTACGTATACTCATCGAAATTCTTGATCAGGGTCAGGGCCATGACGGCGTCCCGGTTCCGCGTGAGCATGCCGCCCACGTCCTCGACCGCCTCCCCCGGCTCGGCCCCCGACGGAATGCGGCCCAGGCGGACCTCCTGCATCACCGAGATCAACACGTGGACCGCGTTGTCGTATGCCCGGCGCGCGAGCAGGTGGTCGTCCTCCTCGTCGTCCAGGGCCTTCACCCGGAGGTGCGTGACGCCCCGCTCCTCGATCCGGGCCTGGACCGCCGAGGCGGAAAGCCCCTCGTCCTTCGTCTCGTGAAGGAAGCCGATGAAGAGCTCCAGGTCCCGGGGGGAGAGCCCCTTCTCGAACACGATCCCCTGGATCCCGAGCGACGCCAGGCGCCGCACGAACTGATCGAGGGCCGACGTGAGATGGAAGATCGGAACGCCTTCGAACACCAGCGTGCCCTCGGAGATCGCCAGGGCGAGCTCCCGCCGGTCCGCGAAAAAGGGAACGACCTCCGAGAAGCATTTTTCGAGCGGAGAGCGGACCAGCGGGTGGGCCGGAGGGTAGAGACCCCGGTTCCGCAGGGACGCGCCCAGCGAGCGGATGAGATTGGCGATGGTCTGTTCCTGCTGCCGTCGGTTCATCGGATCGCTCCCTTACCAGCCCCTCCGTTTCAGGACCCGTTCCGATTCCTGGCGGATATACGCCTTGGGCGCGCCGCGCATCCGCCGGACGATTTCCCGGGGGCGGTTTCCCGACATGCGGGAGATGCTCTGCAGAGCGTGTTTCTTGATTTCGCGGAAGTTCGCCGTTTCCCAGACGGCCGTGGCGCCCAGAATTTCCTCGAGCGCGGCGATCGCCTGGTCGGTATCGATGGAGCGTAACGAATCGATCGCCTCGTGGGCGAGGCGGTAGGACGGGAAAAAGACCCGTTTCCGGACGGCCCTCCGGTACAGGGCCATGACCGCTTCGTCCTCCTTCTTCAGGGCCAAGGCCGACGTGGCCGTGAGCGCGGTGGACTCCTCGGGGAAGAAGCACAGGTCCGCCAGGGCCTTGACGGCGGAAGGATGCGGCAGCTTCGCCAGCCCCTTGATCGCCTCCTTCTTGACGCGGAGGTCCGGGTGGGAAAGGGTCCCGGCGATGCGGGGCGCAAGGTTCGGATCTCCGAGGTTCCCGAGGATGGTGACCATGTTCCGGATGACGTACCATCGGGAGTCGTCGAGGTTGTCGAGGATGGCGGGGACCGCGGGGTTTCCGATTGTGACCACGATCTCGATGATCGACTTGCGGACGAAAAGGTCTCCTTCTTCGGCCAGGATCGACAGCAGGGGCTTCACCGCGCGCTCGCCGAACGCCGCGAGGACGGGCTCGACCTCCGAGCGGCTTCTCCCCGTGCGGTCGCGCAGAAGGCGGATGTAGTGGTTCACCAGTTCGTCGGAGACGAGCTCCTGGATTCCCATCCGTGCGAGCGCGGCGATCTCCGGGTTGTTCCCCGGAGGGCGCTCGATGTGGTCCACGAAGATGGCAAGCGCCCGTTCCGAGTACTCGATTCTCGGGCCGCTGCGCTCCTGAAGCAGCGCCCCGGACAGGGAAGCGACCAGATCCCGGTACGAAGCCGCATCGGTTTCCGTCCTGAGGCGATCGAGGATCTCGTCGATCGTCGGCTCGTCGGGGAACGCGACGTCCCGGGGCGCCTCGTCCGGAAGGTGTCCGCCGTCCCCCCCGGAGAGCGTATCCGGGTCGTCCTGTTTCAGCATCTCGGTCAGGCCTTCGTAGTCGACCCGGTTCACCCAGATCCGGGAGATCTTCCCCCGGAGGAGCACCTTTTCCAGCCCTCCGTCGTCCTGGAGATCCCGACTGTCGCGGTTCAGGGCGGAGAGAAACGTGACCATCTCGTCCGCCTTCTGACCGGGCAGCAGGATCAGCTTGCTCGCGCTCCTAAGGTAGAGGTCGCGGTTGAGCTCCTCGATCGCCTTGTTGGTCGAGGGGAGCGGCGTGTCCCGGTACAGGAGGGAGTTTCGGGTCACATCGATCTCAAGGCCGGTTTCGGGGGGCGGAACGTCTTCGATCGCGGCGACGATCCGCGAGATCGCCTGCGTGAGGGCGGGATGGCCGGGGGGGTAGAAGCTGGCGGTCTTGATTCCCTTTCCCAACTCCGTCATGGCGTGAACGACCTGTTCCGGCACCGCTACCTGGCCTGAATCCGGCTTCCGCCCCATTCGGGAAATATAGGTTTATTTGTTTGATAAATCAAGCAATTATATAATGCCATGGTGAGCTGTCTCAAGGTCGGCCGATATCGGGGGCGGACGGTCCTGCGGGCCCTGGCCTCCGGGCTGGGGGTCGGGTACGTCCCCCTGGCTCCCGGAACGTTCGGGAGTCTGCTCGCCCTTCCTCTTTGGTATTGGGGACAGGGCCGCGGGGCCGTCCATTTCGGGCTTCTGGCCGGGATCGTCGCGCTGTCGCTGCCGTCCGCCTCCGCGGAGCGAAAGGCGACCGGCCTTGCGGATCCGCCCTCCGTCGTGATCGACGAGGTGGCGGGCATGCTCCTGGCGGCGACCGGGATTCCGTGGGGCTTGGGACCGGTCGTCTCCCTGTTCGCCCTGTTCCGCCTGTTCGACGTCTTCAAGTTCGGTCCCGCCCGATGGTTCGACGCCCGCGACGGCGCGGTGTACGTCGTGGCCGACGACCTGGTGGCGGGTCTGCTGGCCAACCTCGCCTGCCGGGGCCTGCTGTGGCTGGCCGGATGACTCGGGATCTCGCGGCCGCGGCCGCCCGCGCGCTCGTCGCGGAGGGGCTCACCGTGGCCGTGGCCGAATCGTGCACCGGGGGCGGGGTGTGCGTTGCGCTCACTTCGGTTCCGGGAAGCTCCGCCTACTTCCTCGGCGGCGTGGTTGCGTACGAAAACGGGTCGAAGGTCCGGGATCTGGGAATCCCGCCGGAACTTCTCGCCGCGCGGGGGGCAGTGAGCCGTGAAACCGCGGAGGCGATGGCGGAGGGGGTAATGCGCCGCTTCGGCGCCCGGATCGGGATCGGAACCACCGGGATCGCCGGCCCGGGAGGGGGAACTCCGGAGAAGCCGGTGGGGACCGTGTACATCGCCGTTGCGTCGGATCGCGACCGTACTTCGGACCGGCTCCGTCTTCCCGGGGACCGCGAGGCCGTCCGCGCTGCGACCGTCGACCGGGTTCTCGCGATGCTCGTCTCCTTTCTCGGACGGCGGGGCGAAGGCCGGCCGTGAGGTCCTTCATCGCCATCGCCCTTCCTCCCGAATGCCGCGCCGCGATCGCCCGGGCGGCCTCGCCGCTGCGGGCGAAGAGGGTGCGCGCTTCCTGGACCCCGGAGCGCAACCTGCACCTGACGCTGAAGTTTCTCGGGGAGATCGCCGCCGACCGGATCGACGAGCTGGTGGCCCGGATGGAGGAGGGGGCCAGGGAGATCCCGCCGTTTTCGTTTCAGCTCGCGGAGGCGGGCGCGTTTCCCTCCGTCCGGGCGCCCCGGGTGCTGTGGATCGGAATCCGGGAACCGCTTGAATTGGCCGGAAAGTTGCACCAGAATATGGAGAACGCGCTCGCCGGGGCGGGCATTCCGCGGGACGACAGGCCGTTCCACCCGCATGTCACCGTCGCCCGGGTCAAGAGCAGGGTGGCGCCGGGCTGGGGCGAATCGGTCGTTTCCGCGTTGTCCGCGACGCCCTTCGGCGCCGTGTTCGCGAGGTCGTACGGGCTGTACGAGAGCCGTCTTTCCCCGTCGGGGGCTGCGTACACCGTCCTCCGGGACGTTCCCTTCGGGGGAGGCGCCGAGAGAAAAGGAACGGGAGGAGAAGGGGAATGAGTC
>CAYWOT010000182.1:0-5295 GCA_964459975.1 uncultured bacterium | reverse complement strand
CAGCACGTAAGTCAACGGATCTCCGTCCGGATCATCCGCGACGATGGTGTGCGTCAGGACATGCGACGGCGGGATCGTGGTCGGCGCGCCGCTGCGGACGACGGGCGGAGCGTTGATCACCAGGTACCGGTCCGACGATCTCCAGGCCCCGTCGGCCGCGCCGTCGTTGGGCGTCGCCGTCACCCGGATCCACGCCCCTTTCTTCACGCCGTCAAGCACAAGCGTGTCACCCTCTTTTCCGGGGACGACCTGGTTATCCACGAACCACCGGTACCGGAACGACAGGGGGTCCCCGTCGGGGTCCTCGGCCTCCACGACGGCGTGGACCGAACTTCCGGTGATGGGGGCGCGGGGCTCGATCGCGACCGAATTCACGGCAGGCAGCGCATTGACCGCGAGGACTTTTTCGGTCCTCCACATTTTCTCGCCGCTTCGGGATCGCAGCGTGACCTCGGCCTCGATTTCGTCCCCCCGGGCGAACAGCGAAGGCGCCAGACTCGGTCCGTCGGCCTGGACCCCGCCGTTTACGATCCAGGTCACGTTCGCAACCTCGGGCGCTTCCCGTCCGGGAAACGGCCGTACGGATATGGACGGCGGGGAAATCCTGCTCGGTGCGGACGGCACGATGAATACGGCTGCGGCCGACGCCTCGACGTTCGTTCCCGCGGCTGGCGCCACCGTTGCGGGCCGCGCGGCGGTCGAGTGAGGCTCGTCCCCGCCCGCCGCCGGCGTCGCCGCCTTCGTTCCGGGCGAAGCACCGTTGCGGTCCGCGCAGCCCGCTCCCGCCAAAACCAGGAAGAAGAGGAGGAACAGGGCGGCCGTCGCCGCCCTGTTCCACTGTCCGCGGACGTCCATCAGAACGTCTCTTTCCACGACTTGATCATCTTCATGTGTGATGCGGACTCGATCTTGATCTCCTTGACCTTCGGAGGAGTCATCGTGCCTCCCGTCGAGAGTCCGACGAAGATCGAGGATTGGCCCGCCGGATTGATCGACAACGACGGACTCGAAGGAACCCCGCCCTCGCTTCCCCCGTACACGTAGTAGGGAACCTTGTCGCCCGTGGGGTTCCCGTCGCTGGAAAGCTCGTCGAGCGCCGCGCCGCCGTTCAGCATCTGGAGCCCGTACACCCTCGCAATCCCGCCGCCTCCGCACGGATCGGACGCATCGGCGGTGAAGGTCGTGAAGAAGACATTGTGGTAGAAGACCACGGGATCCGAGAGGACCTTTTCCCCGCTGTGCGAGTAGCTGTCGGCGGCGGCGGACGACAAGCTCCCGCTGGCGAAGTTGACGAACCACCCGAATTGGGACGGCCCCACCGTTCCGCCGCTTGTACTCGTAATGTTGCTCGACACGTCCGCGAGAGAGCTTTCGGTGAGGGGGCTGCTCGGCCAGAAGGAGTCGGTGTCCAGGATCGCGTAGAACTTCCCCGTGCCCGGGTTCGAAATCGGCAGGTCCTGGTCGCCCGTCCCGAAGAAAAGGTACCTGCTGCTCTCGGTGATACTGCCCGGCTCCACCCGATGATAGGCGGGCTGTCCGGAGCCGGCCTGGAAGATCTTCCTGACGCCCCACGCCGCGAAACCGTCGCTGGCGAGGCCGACGTTTCGAAAATCGAATTTGTACACGGAGCCGTCGAGGTCGACGGCATACGCGAACTTGATGTACCCGTTGCCGTCGAGGACCGTCGTCGGGGACGCGGCGATGGCGTTGTCGATTCCCGTCGTGAAGGTCTTCAAAGGCGTCCCGGTGGCAATGTCCATGACGAGGAAGGACGAACCCATCGACCCGTCGTCCGACGTGCCTCCCCCGAGGATTGCCACCCAGCGGTCCCTCGGGGTCGACCAGGACGCCTGCTGAATGCGAACCTTCCCGATGAACGGCTCGGACCACGTCTGCCCCACGAGCGCCGCGTTCGTGTACTCCCAGAGGACCTTGGGGTAGTTCGTGTAGCTTGCGCTGGTCGGCGGATCCGTGATATCCAGGGCATAGTAGCTGGCTCCCCCCTTGCGCAGCCCGCCGATCAGAACGGTCCGCCACTCCGAGCTCTGCTTGGTCCCGTCCCCGTTCGTGTCGATCCAGACGTCGGCCACGCGGGGAGAAGAGTCCACGTAGTATCCGTGCGTCGTCAAATCGCCGGGGACGAAATCGTTCAGCTCCGGCAGGATCTCGTAAGGGATGAACCCGAAGAGCTCCTCGCCGGTCCCGGTGTCGTACTGCCCGGTCGCGGAATGGTACGTCCCGCTCAGGAACGCGTGGAGCATTCCGTCGTTGGTCCCCACGTAGATGACCCGCTTGCGGTGCGCCTTGGCCTCCAGGAAGCTTTCCGCGTTGGCCGGCACCGCCGTCGAGTATCCGTCGTCGTAGTAGAACTGCGACGGAGGACCGACGACGACCGGCTTCGAATGGAAAATGTCCCCGAGCTTGGCGTTGTTGTCGTGGCCGACGCCCCGGACGTAATCGACGACCGCGTCGCGTACCGCCGTGTTGTCGACGGAGAGCATGCCCGGGGTGATCGCGGACTTCGTGAAATCCAGCCGAGACCAGACGACGTTGTCGGAGGTGTACCCGGCGAAGATGTGCCTATCCGCGGGAGCCGTGCTCTTGAGCACGTTGTCCGCGTCCCACTGCGACGTCATCGTGCCGTCGTCGTTGAGCGCGAGCGCCTCCAGGTGCCCCTCCCAAAACGTCGCCGGCGGAGCCGAAGGGGAAAAGCTGGCCTTGTAGAGGTAGTTCCGGTCCGTCATCCGGACCGAGGCGACCGTCGGAGCGGTGAAGGAATACATCCCCGCCGTGATCTGCTGGAAGATGCTCCGCAGCGAAGTCGCAAGCTCCGTCGCGTCGGTGGCGAAGAACGCCTTCCGCTCGGCGCGCGCCGTATTGTCGGGCGACGCCCCGACGGCCGCGTATTCGGAGGTGGTCGCCTGGTCGTTCGCCTGCTCGGCGGCCCTGCGCATGACGTCGCGCAGCACCCGCTTGTCCGGAACGTCGTCGCTCAAGCCCAGTCCCACGGTGAAGAGACTGACGCTGGGCGTATGCGACAGCAGATCCGCCGCCTCCTTGATGACCGCGTTGTTCCTGCCCACCTGCCCCGTGTTTCCGGAATACCCGTTCGGGTAGAACGTGCTGTAATGGTAGTACTCGGGGCTCGACCCATTCCCCGTGGCGCCGTCGATCCCGCCCATCGTGTCCTCGCCGTCGGTGATCAGGACGGCGAAGTTCTGACGGCACATTTCGTTGGAGTTGTAGGCGTGGTCGAAAAAGTCCAGCGCGTAATCGAGCGCCTGGGCCGTGGGAGTGCCGCCGCTCGCATGCGCGTACTGTTTCACGGAGCTCCAGATGTTCTCGTAGGACGGCGAAAACGGCGGGTCGTTCGGAGCGTCGGAAGCCACCCAGTTGCGGATGTCTAGTTCTACGTTCGTCCCGTACGGATTCGTCGTGAACGTCATGAGCCCGAGGCGCGCCTTGAGGATCTCCTCGTCGGCCTGGGTGAGATTGTTCAGGAAGTCGTCGCTTGCGGCCTGCGTATGGTCAAGCGGATAGCTTGTCGCGTAGGTCCCCGACACGGAGTACGTGATCCTCGCGCCGGTGGACCAGTTGTCGGCGAACGTTTGCGGGGAGAACGCGAGGTAATAGTAACGGTTGTAATACCTGCCGCCGGTCCCCTTGGACGTGTACGGCACGCTGATCGTAACGCCGAGGTTCGACATCTCCACGGTTCCGCTGCTGGGAAGCATGTCGAATTCGGCCGACGTGAAATTGCCGAGGCGAATCCTGTCGTAGTAGTGACTGCCGCCCCAGATGACCGTGCCGCTCGTGTCCCAAGACGCGCTGGGGTAGGCCCGCGCCCCGGCCAGCGTTCCGGAAGCGCTCGCCGTGCTGTCGGGTTTGCTCAAGTCGGCATTGAGAAGCGTATAGACGACCTTCCAGAGGGCGTCCATCCGGGTGTTTGCGTCACCGTCGCCGTCGAGGTCACCCACCGCCGAGGAGCCGGCAGGGTCGGCCATGGACCCCGTAGTATCGAGCATGAGCAGCACGTTCGGGTTGGCCGACGCCGTGAACAGCTCGGTATCGTCGGCAAGCGCGGTCGCCGGCAGCGCGATCAGGCACGCCAGCAGAAGGGCCAGCCATGCTCCCGTCTTCCCGGATTTCATCGTCGGTATCCTCCTTTGCGCTGCGACCAAGCCTTAGTACATCGTCCCCACGGGAACGGGCCCGTATTTCATCACCGCCTGCACCGTCCTTTGCGCGACGAACTGCGGGGGGCCGCTTCCCGTGCTCTGCACGCCGTAGTCGGCGAACCGGAAGTTCGACCCGTACCCCGGTGCGAGGGACAACAGGCCCGTCGCCCATGCCTGGACGCTGTAGGACGTCGCGTTCGCCAGCGTGCCGCTCCCGCTGAACGGCACCGGAGGGATCGTGTCGATCGCCTGGTGCGCCCCGGCCTCCGCAGCGTCGAGCGTGGCGGTTCCGATCCTCGACTGCAGGGTGACGTCCATCTCCGTCGTCGAAACGCTGATTGCGTAGATCCCGATGGCCGTCAGGATCAGAAGGAGCATCAACGTGATGACCAGCGCGCTGCCGCGCTCCCTTTTCATGGGCATCCCCCTACGGGTTCCGGATATCGATCGCGACATTGTCGACGGTCCTCCGCCGGTACCCGTCCGGAGGGCCGGCGGTCGTCCAGTCCGCCATCGCCGGCCGCGCGCCCTGCCAGCCTTTCTCCGGCGAGCGGGTGCGCGCCGAAACGTACAGCCGGACCTGCCGGATCTGGGCGATCTCGGTCGCGTCCGCCGGGAGGTCCACGACGGTGTTCACGACGCCGTCCCCATCCGTATCGAGCCCGTATTGGAACTGCACGTTCTCGATATCGTCGGCCAGCGGCTGCGGCGGAACGCCGGCCTCCATCTTGTCGATCCAGAGCGTGGGGCGTCCCGTCGTGTTGTCGGTCGCGACGGAATAGTGGATGAACCGGGCTCTCGCCACGGAGTCGCCCGCGACGTACGAGAGCGACGCCAGGTGATAGCTGGAGCTGTTTACGCCCGCGCTGTCGTGCGGAAGCTCGCCGGTTCCCGCATCCGGAGTCCCGGTGATCCGGAAGAGATCGGCCTCGCTCCCGTTGCTGACGAGAATGTAGTCGTTCGCCGAAAAACCGGTCACGTTGTCCACGTAAATCGTCGCGCTCGGAGCCCCCACCGCGCTGGTGAGCTTGGCCTGCGGCAGGGTGGAATCCATGTCGTAGGCGTACAGCACGTAGAGGTCGTCCGGCGCGGTGGAGCGGTTAAGGGGCACGACGTT
>CAYWOT010000181.1:3114-5343 GCA_964459975.1 uncultured bacterium | reverse complement strand
CTCCGGCCGCCGCGAACACCCGCGGGGCCAGGACCACCGACAGCGCCACAACGACCGCCGCGAACGTTACGCTTCTCATGGCCCCTCCTTTCACCTCTTTTGCATGAAAGATGCGTGCCAATGTTCGGGCTCGTCCGCAATGCCCTTCCATTCCGGGGCATTCGGGGGACGGGCTTCCCGGAGCGGGCGCCGGACTTCGCCCAGGGGAGAGGCGGGATGTGCCGAAAATGGTCACGTCAGGAGACGAACGAGCCAGCGGCGTCGTGCGGCGGCTGGACCATTCCCTTTGCGGGAAACGACGCCCGCTACCATGGTATCTCGTCGGATGTCAATATATGGGGAGGGCGAATGGGGCTTCGCCATTACCACAGGGCGATGAAGGCCGTTGCCGATCCCTAGGGGCATTCGGATCGCAGGCCGGGTGCAGGCCTCCGGATACGTCTTCGACCTTCTACTCTTGGGCGATCGGCCGCGCCGTTGGAGGAACTGCGGGATGACCGGCGGAAGGGGAGTGGAGAGGACCGGGAAAAGCGGTCCAGGGGTTCACCGCGAGGCCGCTCGTGTGATCGCGGAGGCGGAGGCCTTCGTAGTCTCGGCGGGAGCCGGAATGGGCGTGGATTCCGGTCTTCCCGACTTCCGGGGAGATCGGGGGTTCTGGAACGCCTACCCGATGTACGAACGCCTGGGGATTTCCTTCGTCGGCGCGGCGAACCCGGCGCATTTTCTCCGGGACCCGGAATTCGGATGGGGGTTTTACGGCCACCGGGCCCATCTCTACCGCGAGACCGCCCCGCACGACGGATTCCGGATTCTTTTGCGGTGGATCGATCGGACCGGGGCGGATCCTTTCGTCGTCACCTCAAACGTGGACGGGCACTTCCAGAAGGCGGGATTCGCCGAAGACCGGGTGCTGGAGATGCACGGATCCATCCAGTATCTGCAGTGCGCCGGTCCGTGCAGCGCGGCGATCTGGCGGTACGCGGAGGACGTCCCCGTTGATCTCGCGACCATGCGTGCCGCACGGGTGCCCCGTTGCGGACGCTGCGGAGGGGTGGCCAGACCCAACGTTCTGATGTTCGGCGACGCTTCGTGGGTGAGCGACCGGACGGATGGGCAGGAACGCTGGTTTCACGCATTTCTGGCCCGGAACCGGGGGAGAAGGACCGCGGTCGTCGAGATCGGGGCGGGGACCGCCGTCCCGACCATCCGGGCCTTGAGCGAGCGGCTCGGGCGGTTCCCCGGAGTGACGGTCGTCCGCATCAATCCCCGCGAGGCTTGGATTGCCGCGCCCCACCTCTCGATCGCCGGCGGTGCTCTTTCCTCCCTCCGGGGCGTCGACGCCTGTCTTCGGGAAAGGTGACGCGGCGAAAACCGTTCGGGCCGCCTCGCGCGACTCTTCACAGGCGCCGCGCCCGCGGCGCGTCCTCGCATGGCTTCCGTCGAATTCAAGATAAAAAAAGATAAGTTAAAAGAATTTATCACCAGTAAATATTAAATAAAAAATAATAAATGGCAATAATGAGAATATGTAATTTATTTAAATAAAGTCTTGACAAAAAAACTCCGATATAATAGCTGGTAAAGATATGGAGAGTGTGGTCCATAAGCCTCGTCGGCGGTTCGCGCGCAGTGCCAACCTTTTCGGCCGCGGGATCGATGGAGCCGGTTGCGCTCCCGGCCTTTCCCGGCCCAGGGGAGGTAAGAATGAGGTCGCTGCTCGACGAGATCCGGATTTGGCAGCTGGTGCGCAAGCTCACGGTGCCGCAGGCGGTCGGCCGGGTGTCCTTCGGCCTCGGCCTGATTCACGAAAACGGGACGCCGGACTGGGAGGAGGCCCCCCCTGACGAAGGCCATGCGTTCCGCCGGCACGTGTACGAGCAGTTGCGTCTTCGGGAACAGCCGTAACGGAGGGGGGAGTCAACCCAATGAAGATCATCGGCGGGATCAGGCTCTACGAGGTGGAGGACCTGGTCCGGATGCTCGAAGTCTCCCGGATCACGGTCCAGGCGTACCTGCGCGGGGGACGGCTGAAAGGGGTGAAGATCGGCAAGCGGTGGCACGTAGCGGAAGAGAACCTGAAGGACTTTCTCTCCGGGAATTCGGAGCCGCGCAGGAGTGGATAGGGAGGTCGGGAAGCGGATGTCCCTCCGCGTGCTCGTGATCGAAGACGACGACGATATCGCCCGGCTCCTGAAACTCCATCTGCGGGACGAGGGATACGACGTGACA
>CAYWOT010000181.1:0-3104 GCA_964459975.1 uncultured bacterium | reverse complement strand
CCGTCCGCGATGGGGAAACGGGGCTGGCCCGGGCGCGAGCGCAGCGCTACGGCTCGATCATCCTCGACCTCGACCTGCCCGGAATCGACGGGCTGGAGGTGTGCAGGCGCATTCGGGCCGTTCCGGATTACACGCCGGTCCTGATGCTGACCGCCAAGTCCGCGGACGTGGATCGGATCGTGGGGCTGGAACTGGGCGCGGACGACTACCTCACCAAGCCCTTCAACATCCGCGAGCTTCTTGCCCGGTTGAAGGCCCTCTTCCGCCGCGTCGAAGCGCTTCGTGCCCGGGATTCCGAAGGTCCGGCGGAGCGGATCTCGGCGGGGGGCCTGACGATCGACCCGGAGAAGCGGCGGGTGACCGTCCTGGGCAGGCCCGTCAATCTCACGGCGAAGGAATTCGAGCTTCTTCTGGAGTTCGCCCGCCATCCCGGAACGGTCTACACGCGGGCCAACCTGCTGGACCGGGTCTGGGGATACAGCTACCAGGGGTACGAACATACGGTGAACTCCCACATCAACCGCCTGCGGGAAAAAATCGAGCGGAACCCCGGCAAACCCCGGTACATCCTTACGGTACGAGGAGTCGGCTACCGGTTCGCCGACACGGAGGACCTGAAGAAGGGGTAACGGGTGTTCAAGACGCTGTACGGGAGACTCTCCGCCGTTCTGTTTCTTCTGTTCGTCGCGGTCGGGATCCTGTTCGTGCTGCTTACCCTGTTCACGACCCGCGTCTATCTCCAGGAAATGACCCAGAAGCTCAACCGCTCCCTCGCCGGCCACATTGCGTCGGAGACGCCGCTGCTTACGGGCGGGCGCGTGAACGAAGATGCGGCCGGAGGGCTCTTTCACATGGTAATGGCGGTCCATCCGGGAATCGAGGTCTACCTGCTCGACCGCGACGGCCGGATCCTCGCGTACTCCGCTCCTCCGGGCAAGGTCAAACGGACCCGCGTCTCCCTTGGTCCGGTGAACGCGTTTCTCCGCGGGCCCGCCGTGTTCCCCATCCTGGGGGACGATCCGCGCAGCCCGGACCGGAGAAAGGTCTTCTCGGTGGCCCCGGTGCCGTCCCAGGGACCTGTAGAAGGGTATCTCTACGTGATCCTGGGCGGAGAAGCGTACGACACGGTCTCCCGGATGCTCCGCGGAAGCTACATCGTCCGGCTCAGCACCTGGGCGGCGGGAGGCGGCGTGCTGTTCGCGCTTCTGGCCGGGCTGCTGCTCTTCCACCGGCTGACCTGCCGGCATCGAAGGCTGGCCAGGGCCGTCGAAGCGTTTCAGCGCAGCGGCTTCTCCGAGTACCCCGATTCCCTGGGGACGGTCGACGAGGGAAACGCGGGAGACGAGATCGAGCGCCTGCGCTCCGCGTTCGCGCGGATGGCGGAACGGATCGTGCGGCAGATCCGGGAGCTGCGCCGCGCCGACCGGCTGCGGCGGGAGCTCGTGACCCACGTCTCGCACGACCTGCGCACCCCCCTCACCTCGCTCCAGGGGTATCTCGAGACCCTTTCCCTCAAGGAGGAAAGTCTTCCGCCCGAAGAACGGAAGGAGTACCTGCGCGTCGCATGGAGCCACTGCCGGCGCCTTTCCACCCTGGTGTCGGAGCTCTTCGAGGCGTCGCGGCTCGATTCCCCGGAGGTGACGGTCCGCGCGGAGAGGTTTTCGCTTGCCGACCTCGTCCAGGACAACCTCGAAAAGTTCCGGCTGGCCGCCGAGGAAAGGCGGATCACGTGCTCGATGCGGATCGAGGACACGGACGGAGCGCCGTTTGCCGTGGGCGACGTCGCACTGATCGACAGGGTTCTCGAGAACCTGGTCGGGAACGCCCTGCGGCACACCCCGGAGGGAGGAACGATCACGATTGCGGCGGAGCAGGAGGGCGGCAAGTGGATCGTGCGGGTGTCCGACACGGGGTGCGGCATCGCCCCCGCGCAGCTCGCCCGCCTGTTCGATCCCGCGGCGGCCCGCCGGGGAGAACCCGCCGCCGAAGGGGAGGGAGCGGGACTCGGCCTCGTGATCGCGCGGCGGATCGCGGAGCTTCACGGAAGCGAGCTTACGGTGCGCAGCGCGCTCGGCGCAGGAACGACGTTCGCGTTCACCCTTCCGTTCGCGGACTCTCCGTCGTAGGGAAGGATCGTGACCGAAATGTGATCCGGCGGATACCGCGGTGTGACGGTATGCGCGGCATAATGGAAGGTGATACAAGGGGGCGGAAGACCGACCCCGCCCTTGGAAGGAGGCGAGGAGCCGATGGACAGATGGTTGGAATGGACCATGGGACGGGCGGAATTCCTCCGGCGGGCCCTGCGGCTGTCGGGCGCCGTGTTGTTCGGAGCGGCCGTCCCGTGGACGCCGTCCCGCGCGGCCGGCGGTGCGGGTCCGGGGCCGGCGGGGAAAGCCGGCGGCCCGGGCCGGATCCGGATTTATTCCGCCGAGCGGAAGGGATACATCATGGTCGAGAAGGTCGTCAAGTCGGACAAGGAGTGGAAGGCTCAGTTGACGCCCGAGCAGTTCGAGGTGACCCGCAGGAAAGGGACCGAGAGGGCGTTTACCGGAAAGTACTGGAACAACCACGAGAAGGGGATCTACCGCTGCATATGCTGCGGAACGGATCTGTTCCGGTCGGAGACGAAGTTCGACTCCGGGACGGGGTGGCCCAGCTTTACCGAGCCGATCGCGCCGGAGAACATCCGCACCGCGGTCGACCACGGGTGGTTCATGACGCGGACGGAGGTGCTCTGTCGGCGGTGCGACGCCCACCTGGGCCACGTCTTCGACGACGGCCCCAAACCGACCGGCCTGCGGTACTGCATCAATTCGGCAGCGTTGGAGTTCGTGAAGGCCGGCTGAGGCGTCTTCTCGAACCGAATGCGCGCCGGGAAGGAGTGTGGAGGGATGGAAGGGTGGAGTGCAACGGAACGGGGGCGGCGCGCCGCTTCCGCGGCCGCGCTGGTGGGGCTGCTGATCCTGCTCTCCTGTCCGCGCGCCGCGTCGCCGGCGGACGTCCATGCGGCGACGGTCGTCTTCTACGTAGGCTGATACGACGTCGGGAAAGCGGCCCTGGAAGGGCTGCAGGGAGTGAAGCGGGTCGAAACGGGTTTCCGG
>CAYWOT010000180.1:0-5349 GCA_964459975.1 uncultured bacterium | reverse complement strand
GGGGTCCTCGTCGTCCTCACGTTCTTCGCGGCGAAACTGCTTCAGGTCGAGTTCCTGAAACTCGTCGGCGGGTGCCTGATCGCGTGGATCGCGGTGAAGCTGTTCACGGAGGGGCACTCGGATGAAACCATGGACGCGCCGGCGGGCCTCTGGCAGGCCGTGAAGATGATGGTGTTCGCCAACATCATCATGAGCACCGACAACGTGCTCGGGATCGCGGGCGCGTCGAAGGGAAACCTGTTCCTCCTCCTGTTCGGGCTGGGGACGAGCATCCCGATCGTGGTCGGCGGCAGCACCATCCTGGCCGAGCTGATGGACCGGTACCCGTTCATCGTCGTCATCGGTTCCGCGATCCTGGGCAAGGTCGCAGGGGAGATGATCATCACCGACCCGTGGGTCGAGTCGATGGTGCACCCGTCGACTGCCTTGGAGTACGCGGTGGAGATCCTCTTCGCGGCGGGCGTCATCGTGGTCGGCAAGCTTCTGCTGCGCCGGAAGATCGCGAAGGCGGCCCTGGCGGGCCACGCGGCGAGCCATGAGGAGGCGCGCGAAACGGAGAGCATGTAACGCCATGGCCGTCGTGACGATCGCGAGAATGACCGGGAGCGGGGGCGAGGACATCGGCAAGGCCGTCGCCGAGCAGCTGGGATACGAGTACGTCGGCAAGAACCGGATCCTCGCGGGCGTCCAGGTGAGCGGCGAGAAGTGGCTCGAATGGGGGCAGGAGATGGACGAGCACGGCCCGTCCCTCTGGGAGCGGTTCGACCGTTCCTTCTCCGGCTTCGTGTCGCTCGTGGAAAGCGGGATCTGCCAGTACGCCCTCGAGGACCGGAAAGTGATCGCCGGCCGGGGAGGAAACTGGCTCCTGAAGGACGTTCCGTTCGCGTTGCGCCTGCTGATCACCGGGTCCCGGGAGGAAAGGGCCCGGCGGGTGAGCGACCGGGAGCACGTCAACATCGAAACCGCCCGACGGATGGTCGAATACAGCGACCATGAGCGGACGGAATACCTTTCCATCGTCTATCACCGCGATCCGTTCGATCCCAACGAGTACGACATGGTTTTCAACACGGACAGGCAAAGCCCGGAGGAGGTCGTTCACCGGGTTCTCGACGAGATTCCCGCGAGGGACCAAAAGGCTACACCGGAAGCCCGGGAGAGCCTGCGCCGGCTGGCGCTGGCGGCCCGGATCAAGGCGGCGATCAGCACGGACTTCCGGACGTTCGTTCCGACGCTGGAGGTCGTTCACGAGGGAAACCGGATCGTCGTTCGCGGAATCGTGCACAGCCCGAAGGAGCAGGACCTGGTGATGGAGATCGCGCGGAAGGCGTCGGAGTCGACGCCGGTGCGCAGCGAGCTCCAGTACCGGGGCGCTTGAGACGAGCCGGCGCCCATCGGGCGCCGGCTTTTGCACTATAATAATCGTACATCGCAAGGAAAAGGGATAGGCGGATCGCTCTTTTTTCTGCGGGTGCGTTCGCATTCCACCACGTTTCCGGAGGTCATCGATGGCGAAAAGCGCGAAGAAGTATGTCTATTTCTTTGGGGCGGGCAAAGCGGACGGAAACGGAAAGATGCGGGACCTGCTGGGCGGCAAGGGGGCCGGCCTCGCGAACATGACGAACCTCAAGATCCCGGTGCCCGCGGGCTTCACGATCACCACGGAAGCGTGCAACGCGTACTTCGAAAACGGGAAGAAGCATCCTCCGGGGATGTGGGAGCAGGTGCAGGCCAACCTGAAGAAGATGGAAAAGACGATGGGGATGACCTTCGGCGACGCGAAGAACCCGCTCCTCGTCTCCGTGCGGTCCGGCTCGAAATTTTCCATGCCCGGGATGATGGACACGATCCTGAACCTGGGCTTGAACGACCGGACGCTTTCCGGCCTCGTGAAAAAGACCGGCAACGAGCGGTTTGCACTGGATACCTACCGCCGCCTGATCACCATGTTCGGGACCACCGTCATGGGAATCGACCGGCAGGTCTTCGAAAAGGCCCTGGAGGCGGCGAAGGAGAAAAAGGGAGCCCAGCTCGACACCGATCTTACGGTCGACGATCTCCGCGCGCTCGTGGAGCGGTTCCAGGCCATCTACAAGCGGGAAACGGGGAAGGAGTTTCCGAAGGATCCTCTGCAGCAGCTGAAACTGGCGATCAACGCCGTGTTCAGCTCCTGGTTCTCGGAACGGGCGGTCACCTACCGGAAGCTCAACCGGATTCCGCACGACCTCGGGACGGCCTGCAACGTGCAGGCGATGGTGTTCGGCAACATGGGCGAGAACTCCGGCACCGGCGTCGGGTTCACGCGGAATCCGTCCACGGGCGAGAAGCGGTTCTTCGCGGAGTATCTGGCGAACGCCCAGGGGGAGGACGTCGTGGCGGGGATCCGGACGCCTCTCCACATCGAGGAGCTCAAGAAGCGGCTGCCGGCCGTCTACAAAGAGCTCGAGGGGATTTACCAGAAACTGGAGCGGCACTACAAGGACCTGCTGGACATCGAATTCACCGTGCAGGACGGGAAACTCTACATGCTGCAGACCCGGGTCGGAAAGCGGACGGCCGCGGCGTCCCTCAAGATCGCCATCGACATGGTGAAGGAGAAGCTGATCGACCGGAAGACGGCCGTCCTGCGGATCGATCCGGAACAGATCGAGAAGCTGATGCACCCATCGTTCGACTCGAAGGCGTCCGTCGAGGTGATCGGCAAGGGGCTGCCCGCTTCTCCCGGCGCCGCGGTCGGAAAGGTCGCGTTTTCTGCGGAGGACGCCGAAACGCGCGCCGCGCGGGGCGAAAAGGTGATCCTGGTCCGGACGGAGACCTCTCCCGAGGACATCGGCGGCATGGATGCGGCGCAGGGGATCCTCACCGCGCGGGGAGGGATGACGTCCCACGCCGCGGTCGTGGCGAGGGGAATGGGCAAGTGCTGCGTCGCCGGCTGCTCGGGGCTCCAGATCGACGAAAAGAACAAGACGATGTCTCTGGCGTCGCACGATCTGGGCGAGGACGACTTCATTACGCTCAACGGAACGACGGGGGAAGTGATCCTCGGAGAGGTTCCGCTTGTGGCCCCCGACCTGTCCGGCGACTTCGACACGATCATGAAGTGGGCCGACGACTTCCGGGAGCTGGGGGTCCGGGCCAATGCCGACACGCCCGCCGACGCGCGCCTCGCGCGGAAATTCGGGGCGGAAGGGATCGGCCTGGTGCGCACCGAGCACATGTTCTTCGAGGCGGACCGCGTGCAGGCGGTTCGGGAGATGATCCTGGCCGACGACGCGGAAGGCCGCAAGAAGGCCCTCGCGAAAATCCTGCCGATGCAGCGGCACGACTTCATCGAGATCTTCAAGGTGATGGATGGGCTCCCGGTGACCATCCGGCTTCTCGATCCGCCGCTGCACGAGTTCCTGCCGAAGACCGACGAGGAGCTTCGCGCGATCGCCGAGGACATGGGTGTGCCGTTCAAGAAGCTGCAGGCGAGAAACAAGGCGCTGCACGAGTTCAACCCGATGCTCGGCCACCGGGGATGCCGGCTCGGGATCACCTACCCGGAGATCCCGGAGATGCAGATCCGGGCCATCATGGAAGCCGCCTGTCAGGTGACCAAGCGGAAGATCAAGGCCATTCCCGAGATCATGATTCCGCTCATCGCCGACGTGAACGAGTTGCGCATGATGCGCGAAATGACGGTGCGGATCGCGGACTCCGTGCAGAAGCGGTACCAGGTCAAGGTGCACTACGACGTCGGGACGATGATCGAGATCGCGCGCGCGGCGCTGCTGGCGCATGAGATCGCTCCGGAGGCCGATTTCTACTCGTTCGGCACCAACGACCTCACGCAGACGACGTTCGGCCTCTCCCGGGACGACGCGGGCCGGTTCCTCCCTTACTACGTGGAGCACGGAATCTTCGAGCACGATCCGTTCGTGACCCTCGACCGCAAGGGCGTCGGGATGCTCATGAAGATGGCGATTCAGAACAGCCGGAAAATCAAGAAAGGAATGAAGATGGGGATCTGCGGGGAGCAGGTGGATCCCCGTTCGGTCGAGTTCTGTTACGAGATCGGGCTCACCTACGTCAGCGGTTCGCCGTACCGGATTCCGGTCGCCCGCCTTGCGGCGGCGCATGCGACGCTTGCGCGAAAGACGCGGACGGGCGGGGCCCGGGCATCGGTGTAGGCGATTGTCGGAAAAAACGGGCCCCCTCCGTCACCGGAGGGGGCCCCTCGGTTCGCCCCCCGCGTAGGACGTCAACTCTGGCGGAGCCTGTCCCGCAGGGCCAGTCGCTGGGCCTCGACGCGCGGGGGGAGGCGGCTGCCGAACTGATCGAAGAAGTCGGCGATGTCGAAGTGCTCCGCCTTCCAAAGCTGCGTGTCGACGTGGAACAGCTCGGCGCGGTCTTCCGGAGAGAGGCCCAATCCGGAGAGATCGAGATCTCCTTCCTCCGGCATCAGCCCGATCGGCGTCTCCCGCGCGCCGACCTTCCCGTCGACCCGGTCGCACATCCATTTGAGGATCCGGGCGTTTTCGCCGAATCCGGGCCACAACCAGCGGCCGTGTTCCCCCTTGCGGAACCAGTTTACGTAAAAGATCCGGGGCGCCCGATCCCCGAGCCGGTCCCCCACGTCGAGCCAGTGTTGGAAGTAGTCCCCCATGTGATATCCGCAGAACGGCTTCATGGCGAACGGATCGCGCCGCACGCGGGCGACCTGATCGAGGATCGCCGCGGTGCTTTCCGACGATGCGGAAGCTCCCAGAAACACGCCGTGGTCCCAGTTGAAGGCTTCGAAGGCCAGGGGCACCACGCCGGACCGGCGTCCGCCGAACAGGATAATGTCGATCGGCACGCCCTCCGGGTTTTCTCCGTCCCGGATCGCGCTGCGGCATTGGGCGAGGGGCGCGGTAAAGCGGGCGTTGGGATGAGCCGCCGGCTCGTCGCTGTCCGGCGTCCAGTCCCATCCCGTCCAGTCGATGACGTGGGACGGAATGGGCCCGTCCATTCCTTCCCACCAGACGTCGCCTTCGTCGGTCAGCGCGCAGTTGGTGAAGATGATGTTCTTTTCGAGCATGTCGGTGGCCACCGGGTTCGATTCATGGGACGTGCCCGGCGCTACTCCGAAGAGGCCCGTCTCCGGATTGATCGCGTGCAGGCGCCCGTCGGACCGGATCTTCATCCAGCAGATGTCGTCGCCGACGGTCTCGGCCGTCCATCCGCGGAGGGTCGGCTGGATCATGGCCAGGTTGGTCTTGCCGCACGCCGACGGAAAAGCGCCTGCGATATGGTACCTGCGGCCCTCGGGGCTGATCAGCCGCACGATCAGCATGTGCTCGGCCAGCCAGCCCTCGCGATAGGCGA
>CAYWOT010000179.1:0-5447 GCA_964459975.1 uncultured bacterium | reverse complement strand
AGCAGAGGACTGAAAATCCTCGTGTCCGCAGTTCGATTCTGCGAGGGGCCACCATGAAAATCAGGGGGTTAGGAGATTTTCGCCTAACCCCCTCTTCATTATCGGGGACCATACGGCAACCACACGGCCGAAATCGGCGCCGTTATGATTTCCCGGCCACACGACTCCTTGCAGCGTTCCGTCGAGCGACCCCACGTTCCTATTTCGCGCGGGTGACGTTGAACGTCTCGCGCGAAATCGCAATCATCCCTGGTGCAAATTGCCTCAGCACGTCATAGGGCACGCGCCCCGTGAAGGACTCGCCCGGGCGGACTTTGAACGGCGTAAAGCTTTTGCCGCCATTCACGTCGCCATCCGGCAACAGGGTGATTGCGTCATCCATATCGGTCACCAAGAAACGCATCGTCGCCCCTTCACTTCCATCGGTAACCATTTCCGCTAATTCATTGCAACATACTTTAGAATCGTAGACAAGGGGGGAGGCCGAACGGTTCCCCCCGCCTTGTCCGGCCTACATCATTGCTTGCGTCTCCGGCCGGTCGTCTTTGCGACTTGACATCCCAAGCGGAGTGCGCCTGCGTCGGCCTCCTGAGGTGCCGGCAAAGGCGAGGGATCCTACGGTTCGCCCTCCGGAACGCGTCCCCTGCCCTTCTTGACCGTGCTTCGGCGGCGCTTGGCTTCCAGGCGGTCTTCCTTGACCCTCGCGGGCGGGCTCGTTTTCTTCCGGGGTCTGGGCCGCTGCGCGGCCTTCCGCACGAGCGCGACCAGGCGGTCCCGCGCATCCCGGCGGTTCTGCTCCCGGGTCCGGAAGCGGCTGGCTTCGACGACGAGCACCCCGTCGCCGGTCAACCGCCTGCCCGCGAGCCGGATCAGCCGCGTCCGCACGGATTCGGGCAGCGACGGGCACCCGCGGACGTCGAACCGAAGCTGGACCGCCGTCGCCGTCTTGTTGACGTTCTGTCCGCCGGGGCCCGGCGACCGGACGAACCGTTCCCGGACCTCGTCTTCGCGGAGAACGATCGTTTCCGTAACGCGGATCATCGCGCCTCGCCGGAGGCGCCGGAAAAGTACGGCGCGACACCCCTAAGCAACGGCCGCCCCGATTTCGGTACTATTTTTCCTATTCATCCCATACCCGGTTTGCCCAGTCCGCGGGACCGTGAGATTCATAGATCTTAAAAAACAGACACTTATGGATCAAATCCCGTTGGCATCTCTCTTGCTTATATTTCCCGTGAAAGGAGTGACTCCCGGTTCTCGCGCGTCCAGCCGCGCAGCCGCAGCGGGAGCCGGAGCACGAGGGGGGAAGGGAGGCGGCGCTGTCGCTCCCTTCTCTCCCCACGGGGAAAGCGCGGCGCGGCGTCCTTCTTCAAGGACGGACGCCGGACGGTGCCGCCCGCGACACTGCGCGCACCCAATACGAGTCGAGGAGAGTCGATCATGCGGCCGGACGGTGAACACCAAGACGCAACTCCGCGGCTTCTGTCGGCGGGCGAAGTGGCCCGGATTCTCAGCCTCTCGAAACTGCACGTCCAGACGCTTGCGGTGAGCCGGGAGCTCCCGGGGATCTGGCTGGAGAACACGCTTCTCTTCCGCCTCCACGACGTGGAGAGGTACCAGCGCAGCCACCGCAACCCGATGGTGGCGGTAGCCTAGAGACGCGCAGGGCACGCGCGGGGCCCCCGCAGACCCTCCGCGAGGGCGTTACGGGGTCTTCCTGTAATACCCGCCTTGGGCGGCCTCGTGGAAAAAGCGGTTCGCCTTGGCGTCGTCGCGGTCCACGCCGAACCCGTTGTGGTACATGATCCCTAATCCGTGCTCCGCAGCGGGGTCCCCCTGCTCCGCCGCCTTGCGGTACCACTCCACTGCTTCCCCGTAATCCCGCGGGACCCCCTCGCCGTTCGCGTACAATAGCCCGAGGTCGGTCTGCGCCTTCGGCACGCCCTGCTCGGCAGCCTTCCGGTACCACTTCGCCGCCTCGGCGCTGTCCTTCGGAACACCCCGGCCGTTCCGGTACATGTCGGCGACCTTCATCTGCGCAGCGGCGTCGCCCTTCTGCGCCTTCTGCAGGATTTCGTGCCAGTCCGACGCGCGGGCCGCCGGATTCGCGATGAAGCAGAGGCAGAGCGCGGCGGCGGCCGCCACCCAGGACATTGTCGCGGCGCAGCGCCCGAAACGGTGCCACCGCACGTTTGCGGTCAAAGGGATCCCTCCGTCGCTTCTGCGTTCCCCGCGATTATACCGCACGGCGCCCTCCGATCGGGGGTACCCGCTCCCTTACGCATTTCCGGGATCTTCGTAGGCGATGACGCGGATGACGCCGATGGCCTCTCCGCCCGAACCCGTGGTGACGGCGTCGCTCACCGAGATCAGCTGCCGGACTCCCCGCGACTCGAGAAATTCGTTGACGGCACGATCCAGCTCAAGCAGTTCGTTGCGCGTATGGAAGATCTTCAGCTGGGACGTAAAGCTGGTCACCCGGATCATCGGCTCGGCTCCTTTTCCCTTGGGGGGTTTTCTCGACGACCGGCACCGCCTGCCGTCTCTCCAAACTGTAAGATCAACCCCCGGCGATAACGGATTCGACAGGGCGGCAACGACGCTCCTTTCGGCGCAAACGCGCTTTCCCGCGCGCAAAACGCTGCGGGGGCGGCCGGTGGCACGGTTTCTGTAGGCCTCCCCGGCATGCCCCAGGGGCCGCGTCCAGCGACGTCCAAGGCGGCCTCGGGAACCGAAGGGGGAAGAGCGGCGTGGCGGGAAGACCGGCATTTGCGCTCGCATGGGGTTTGGCCGCGCTGTTCCTGGCCGCCCCGTCGCTTCGGGCCGAAGAGGGGCGGTCGGTCGTGCCGATCGTCTCGCGCAGCGACGGAGCGCGGGCCTGGGTCGAGATCTCCCGCTCGGCCGACGGGGCGAAGGCGGTCCCGGTCGTCTACGTTCCCCGGGCGGCCGTGCGCGAGGCGCCCCGGGGCGCCGAAGGGCGGACGGTCGGCGCCGAACTGCCCGGAGGCGCCTGGAACGAGATCGGAGCGATCCTGGAAAGACACCGGGCCGCCGCCCGCGCGAACCGCCCGGGAGCGATCTCCGTGGGCGCCGCGCGCGATCTGGCCGACGAGATCCGCGAAGCGCTCACGAAGGCGAAGACGGCCCGAGGGCAGCCGGATCGATCCGCCGCGGACCCTTAAGCGCCCGTCCGGCCGCCCGTGAAGGCTCTTGAGGAGCGGCCGGGGTTCGCGGCCCGACTACGACCCGTATTTCGCCTCGAACTCCTCGTCGGACATCGTAAGGTACAGGATCCCCTCGATCAGTCCCGCCACGCCCGGGATCAGCGTCCAGAAGAACAGGGCGTAGAGGATCCCCCATCCGACCTGTCCCAGATAGAACCGGTGGACGCCGAAACTGCCCAGGAGAATGGCGAAAATCGCGGCCGCGACACGGCGGCTCAGACGGCCGGGGCGGCGGATCGACGGCTGCCTCACCCCGCAGGCCGGGCAGATCTCGGCCCGGGCGTCGATGCGGGATCCGCAGTGCACGCAGTATTTTCCTTCTCCCACCCCTCGCTCCTCCGCCGGCCCGTGTACGGGCGGCCCAACCGACCGGAACCGGCCTCCGGCGTCACCGATACCGCTTCCGCCGGAACACATCGGTCTTGACGGACGAAACCCGATCGAGGAAAAGGGACCCGTCGAGGTGATCCACCTCGTGCTGGATCGCGATCGCCTCGAACCCCACGGCCTCGAGGATGAGCTGCCTTCCCTGCCTGTCGAGCGCGTCCACCAGCACCCACCGGGCGCGCTGCACGTTCGCCGTATAATCGGGCACGCTCATGCATCCTTCCCGGACGATCTCCCCGCCGCCCATGGCCAGAATCTCGGGGTTGACCAGCACCAGCAGGCCGTGGTTCGGCTCCCGGGCGCCCCGCCTGTGGGCCGACACGTCGACCGCAACGATCCGGCGGAGCGATCCGATCTGGGGGGCGGCGAGTCCGACGCAGGCGGGCGACGCACGCATCGTCTCCAGGAGATCGTCGATGAAGGCGGACACCTCGGCCGTCATCTCCGCCACGGGCGCGGAAACCTCCTTCAGCCGGGGGTCGGGGAACGTAAGGACCGGGAGGATCGCCATCCCGCCTTCACAACTCCACGCGCTCGATCGGCCGCACCGAAATGGAAACGCAAAGCTCCTTCTTGATCCGGTCGAACTCCGCGTCCAGCTCCTTGCGGACGACCGTCTCCGGGATGTCGACCTCCAGGATCATCACGTAGACGGGCCGATCGGGCGACCCGACGACCTGCGTGTTGAGATCCGTGATGTTCACGTTGCACCGGGCGAGCTCCCGGGCCACGAAATAGACGATTCCCGGCCGATCGGCTCCGTACACCGAGATGACGTGGGGCAGCCCCGAGAAACGCTTCTCGCGAACCACCTCCGCTTCCTTGAGTCCGTGGACCGTCACCAAAAGGCCCATCCCCGTCCGGACCTCTTCGAACGCGGCGCTCAACTCCGCGTCCTCCCGCATCTTCTCGTGGGAGACGACCAGGATCATCGCGAACTGGCCGGAAAGGATCGTGCAGGTGGAATCCTCGATGTTGCACCCGCGCTCATAGAGGATCCTGGCCACCTCCGCGACGATCCCCGGCCGGTCCTTGCCCACCACGCTCACCGAAAAATGTCCCATCCGCAACGTCCCCTTCCCCCGGGGGGTTCAACGATGACGTTTCATGATAGCACGCAGGCTTCTCCCCGACCGGTCCGGTATCCTCCCCCGCGGGCATCCGCCGTCCGCTTCCCCGGCTTCGCGCCGGGCCCCCGCTGCTCTGCCGGGCCACTCCGCGCGGGATCGGATGCGGCGGAGCGGAGGGCGCTCAGCGGACGGGGTTCCCGAACAGCGCGGCCGCTTTGAGAACCCGGATCCGGTTTCCCGTGACGCGGATCTTGCCCTCCTCCTGCAGCTTTTTCAGCGTGCGGGAGAAGGTCTCCGGAACCGTTCCCAGGCGGGAGGCCAGGACGGCCTTGCCGACCGGAATCTCGTACACGGTCCCGTCGCGCAGAGGAGTCCCCCGCCGCCTCATCTCCTCGGCGACGAACAGGACGAAACGGGACTCCACGTCCCGCAGGGCGAGATTCTCCACGAGGTCCGTCAACCGCTTGAGCCACCGGGACAGGGAAGCGAGCATGCCGAGCGCCACCTTCGGGTTGCGTTCGAGCAGCTCGAGAAACGGGCGCTTCGGGATGAACAGGAGCTCGGTCGGTTCGAGGGCCTCCGCGTCGGCCGGGAACGCGCCGCCCTCGAAGATCGTCGCCTCCGCGAAGGACTGGCCGGGCTGAAGCAACAAGCCGAGGAGCTTTTGCGACGGCGATGGCTTGAGCCGCGGGAGATCGAGTTGGAGCCTTCGGACTGGCCGGAGGAGGCGACGCCTACAGAACGGCTCCAATCGCTGCTCCAAGCG
>CAYWOT010000178.1:0-5472 GCA_964459975.1 uncultured bacterium | reverse complement strand
GGCTTTTTGAACAGCGACGACTGGTACGCTCCCCGCGCCCTCGAAGCGGCCGCCGGCGCGTACCGCAACCATCCGGAACGCGCCGTCGCGATCCTGGGGAAATGGAATGCGGTCTTCGAGGACATCGAACGGACGCTGACGTTGCGGCCCTCCCTTGACTTCCATCGACTGCGGATCTGCCACCAGGCGATGTTCGTCCCGAAAAGGGTCTACGAAACGGTCGGACCGTACGATACGGCCTATGCGCTGTCCGCGGACCTGGAGATGGCCGCCAGGCTGCACGCGAACGGGATCGAGTTCGTCTTCCTGGACGAAACGGTGGTGAGCTTCCGAACCGGCGGGGCAAGCGGAAGGAAATTCCATGAAACGGGGAAGGAGCAGGCCCGGATCATCAGGCGGTACTTTCCCTTCGGCACGTATCTGGTTTTCCAGGTTCTGCGCATGAAATTCGAATTCCTCTCCTACGGTTCCATGCTCCTTGCCAAGGTATTCGGGGAAAGGGCGGCTGCGGAAGTCAAGAAGCGCTATTTCCGGTTGCTCTACCCCCGGCCCCCCGAACCGTAGTGACTCGGCGTCTCCCCGGAGCCACCCGGCTCACGAGGGAGTTCCGTCTCCCGGTTTCCGAAGGAACAACGACACGGACGTGAAGACGACCCCGTTTTGATCCCGCAGGACGACGTGCGGAAGGTCCCCGGTGGTCCATCGTTCCTTGGCCAGGACGTGTTCCGCGAAGAACGCGGACGGCGAGATGTCGAGATCGTTCCCGACGAGGACCATGCGGCTGGGTTCGATGAGGAACTTCCCGATCTCCTCCGGCAGGAAGAACTCATGGTGCGGTTTTCCGTTCAGGATCAATTCCGTCGTAATGGCGGCGACGCCGCCCTTCTTCAGAACCCTGCCCATTTCCGTGGCCGCCTTGGCCGCGCCCCGATGGTCGAACCTCGTGGCCAGGCGTCTCAGCCCCACGGATCTGCACAACAGGCGGAATCCGTGTTTCGGCAACGAGCTTCCGAAATGCTCGATCGCGCCGACCGACCAGACGAAGTCGAACGATTCGTCGGCAAATTCCAGGTGCATGGCGTTCATTCGCGCCACGCGAAGCCGTTCCTTCGGAAACGGGATCGGAGAGAACCGTTCCGGCTCGGTCAGCATCGACCGATCGGCCTGTCCGTCCTTCGCCCAGGTCTTCCCGTACATGTCGGATGCGACGATCTCTCCGGCACGCGCCGCCAGGTAGAAGATCAACGGTTCGTTTCCCACCCCGACGCCCAGTCCGCGCGATTCTTCCTGCAACAGGCCCAGCGAGTCGAGGCCGTACGCGACCTGTCCCCATTCCCAGAAACGACGATGGTAGGTATGCGGCAATCCCATGTTTTCCAGATGGACGCTCCACTCCGGACACGTCCAATATTCCCGCTTCGGAACGGAATTGAGATTCATGATTCCGGAGCTCTTCCGCAAGGGATCTTCGCGCAGCTTCGAAACAGGTCCATGTATCGCGCCAGAGCCGTCTCCCTTCCGTACAGGCGTACGCGTTCCCTCCCCTTTTCCCGGGACGCGGGGCCGGGGGGGTTGCGAAGCACGTCGGAGATCTGCCGGGCGAACGATTCCGGATCGGAAGGATCCGCGTATCGGACGGCATCCCCGCACACCTCCCGCATCACGGGAATGTCGGAGCAGATCACGGGAAGGCCGAACGAGAGCGCCTCCAGGGGCGGAATCCCGAACCCTTCCGCCCGGGTCGGGAACACGAATGCCCGGGCGTGGGCGTACAGGCTCTTCACCTCGTCGTCGGATGCCCGCAGGAATTGAACGATCCTCCCGTCGCAACGGGGGTCCGCCGCCGCCTCGTCCACCGCGTCGCACCTCCGCATGCGGGCGCCCGCGATCACCGCTTTGAGCCCGGGGTACTCCGGAACCACCCGGAGATACGCATCGATCAGGCATCGCAGATTCTTGTGCGCAAAACGATTTCCCACGAACAGGAGATAGTCTCCTTCGACCAGCGCCCGTCCCCGCCCGTCCGGATTCCATCCCCCGACGAACTCATCCTCCACCCAAGGGTGGATCACGGTCGTTCGTTCGGGGAGGATCCCGAAGGTCGCGCTCACATGGTCCCGGGTACAGTTCGATACGCAAACGACCTTCAAGGACCGGCGAAGGACCCGGCCCACAAGACGCCGAAACGCGATCTTCTTGTGGGCGGGAAGGTCGGAATACGGCGAGATCGGAATCAGATCGTGCACCATCGATACAACGCGGCCTCCCTGGAAAAAGGGAACGTTGAAATTCGGAAAAAAACAGAGGTCCGGCGGAGGCACGAACCGCCTGATGATTCCGTCCTTCCGGAAAAAGTCGGAAAACCCCAGGGGCGGAAAATCCGCGAACCGGACGTCGATCCGCCCCGGAGGGAACGCCCGGCGGAAATCGCCTTCCCGCGCGCGGGGCACGACCGTGCAGACGCGGGCGACTTCCTCCGACTCGATGAGGGCCCGGACCAGGTTCTCGTACACCCGGCCGATCCCGGAGAGACCGAAAAACATCCCGTCCACGTAAATGGTCAACGGCGCGTTCATTTCCGCGCCGGACTTCCCGCAAGAGCAAGGACCATTTGCGCGAACCTCGCTCCGACGACCGAGGACAGGAACCGCTTTCGAACGCGTTCCCGGGCGCATGCACCCAGGCGGGAGCGAAGCGATTCGTCGGAGAGCAGACGATTCAAGGCCTTCCCGAGCGTTTCCGCATCCCGTACCGGGAAGGTCAGTCCCGTCTTCCCGTTCCGGTTGACGTACGTGACGCCCGTGGGCAGATCGCTGCTGACGACGGGCTTGCCGAAACTCATCGCCTCGAGCTGCACCAGCCCGAACGCCTCGAGCGGGGAATCCGAGGGGAGGACGAAGAGGTCGCAGGCGAGATAGTACGGCTTGAGGTTCGCGGCCCTCCCGACGAAGACCATGCGATCCGCCACGCCCCGCGCGGCCGCCTCGCGCCGCAACGCCTCTTCCAGCGGACCGTCCCCAACGAGCAGAAATTTTGCGCGAGGCACGTGCGGCACGGCTTTGACCAGGGTGTCCAACCCCTTGTACGGGATCAGCCTGCCCACGAACAGGACAATCGGCCCGCCCGCCGTCCTGCGGATCGTTTCCGCCTGCCGTTCTTCCTCGGCGGTCGCGTCCTGCCACTCGTCCGGGATCATCAGCGGAATCACGCTGACCTTCCCGGAGTGCCGTTTCAGCGTCGGGGACAAGCGGGCCATGTTCGGAGACGTGGCGACGAATCGGTCGGCCTTCCGAAACACGCGGGCCTCGATGGGCCGGAACAGAAAATAGGCCAGCCGATGCAACGGGGAATCCAACAGAATGTCCGCGTGATAGAAGATGACGAGTTTCTCCCGGAGGGGAGATACGAGGTCGGAGGCGGCCAAAGCCAACGTCGTCATGGGGTTCGGAACATGAAGAACGATGCAGTCGAATCGATTCCTCTTGCGCAGCGCGTGGAGGAACGAGAACAACCCGGGAAGAACGGGCGTAAGGAAAAGGGTCCCGACCGCCTTTCGGTGGTAAATGGTGGCCGCCGGTCCGGTTTCTTCCCAGTGCCTTCGCCCTTTGTCGGCTACGATCGCATGATTGGCGAAACCGGAGGACGTCGCTTCCATCAGGATCTTCACGACGTACTCGATGCCCCCCGGTTCCGGAGGATAATACTTGCCGAGATGGAGGAGTTTCACCGCGCCTCCTGCCGCCAACCGCCCACCCCCTGTCTTCCGCCCCCTGGCCCGGTCCGGACGGATCCGGCGGGTCGAACCCGCCGAAGGTTACCCCCTCCGACCTCCCTGCTCGAGTTCCATCAGCTTCCGCCGGAGGTACGGTTCGTCGTAGGCTTCGACCGCTTTTCGCAGCGCGTCGATCGCCGCCCCCCGGTCTCCCAGGGTCAGGTACATGTTCGCAATATTGGAGTACGCGATGACGGGGGAAACACCGAGGTAGAGGTAGTGATACGACTCCGTGATGATCCGCAGGGGAAGAACCGCTTTCGAAATCCTGTGTCTGGCGATGTAGTCCCGGGTTTCCGGCGTATTCCGGACGAAGATCATGAACAGCCCGTCCGCGAAAACGAGCGACCATTGGCCGTCCCTCGCAAGAGCGGGGATCAGGGGCAGGATCATCCCGGACGAGTCGATTCCCTTGGTCACGATGTAGTTCACGTGGTATTTGTCGAGCACCTCCTTCCAGCCGGGCGCCGCCGCCGTCACGATCTGGTGGTCGCGAAACACCTTGCTGTTGTAGGTTCTCCCGTCGATGAAGGTGCGCGTTCGGGGGTAGAGTTGCCAGTCCAGGAAGCCGCCGATGTCGAAGAAGTTGAACATCCGCCCGGGGATCGGGTTCTTCTTCAGGAAATCGGCGGCGGCGAAGGAAAACTTGTGTTTCGTAATCCCTACGCCGTACTGCAGCTGGGAGAAGGAGAACAGGAGCGTGACCGTCCCGAAACAGACGAGGGCGATCACGATCGGCGCCATGACGGCGATCCGTCCCCCGGGGCGTGCACGCCGGACCGGCTCGGGAGGCGGCGCCGGTGCCGGCCGGTTCTTCCCGGCCTTCCCCTTCTTTTTCCGCTTCGCGCGGTCCGGGGCCGCCGGCTTCGGAACGGGCTTCGGCAGAAACCATTCCCGGGTCTTCTCCAGGAAACCGGTCAGGTGCAGCGAGGCACCCGGCGACAGGAACAGCCCCATCATCGACACGGCACGGGCCGAGTCCCACGCCCCGCGAAACGCGATGGCGAACAGGAACAGATCCAACAGGTAGACGCGCCGGCCGATGACCCCCAGGAGGAGGGAAAACGCGGCGAATCCCCCCGCCGCCTTGTAGTAGACATACATCCCGGTCCCTTTGACCGGCGTCAGTTCGGAGATGGACATCAGAATCGAGCCCGCACCGCCGGCTCCCCCGTCCCCTCCCCGCGAAATCAGGTGAAGCGGCGCGAGAAGGGCGTCGTATCCGTGGGGGTTCAGGCCGCAGACGATCAGGCCCGCGGTTCCCGCCAGCACGGGGGGAACGACCCAGGTCTTCAGGGCGTCCCAACGCAGCTCTTTCTTCCATGCGGCGCGGGCCAAGGCGTCGACGAAGAACGCGACGCAGAGGATGAATGCGATCAGGTACGCGGGATGCATGTTCGCCCAGACGAGAATCAACGGCGGGAAGAGGTAGAGCAGGCGTTTTCGTTTCCCGAAGTAATACTCGGTGAACAGGAAGATCGTCACCGCGATGAACAGGTAGGTGAAGATCTCCGGCCGGGGCTGGATCCGGATCCGCAGAAACCCGGAAAACGCGAAGATGGCCAGAACGGCGAGGAACGGGTCGGCGCCGCGAAGGGTCATCGACCGGTGGAGAAAGAGGTAGATCCCGAGCACCACGGCCCAGCACAGGAACGAGACTCCGTACGCGCCCGCCGCCGCATAGACGAGGTACAGCAGCG
>CAYWOT010000177.1:0-5522 GCA_964459975.1 uncultured bacterium | reverse complement strand
GGGTGTGGGTCGCCCCGATGAGGTCCCGCCGCAGGGGCGTGTCGATCCCGTAGAAGCAGGGGTACGTCACGGGCGGGGAACTCACCCGGACGTGGACCTCGCTGGCCCCCGCGTCGCGGATCATCTTGATGATCTTGCGCCCCGTCGTCCCCCGCACGATCGAGTCGTCGACCACCACGACCCTCTTCCCGCCGACCACGTCCCGGACCGGATTCAGCTTGATCTTCACGCCGAAGTGCCGGATCGACTGCTGGGGCTCGATGAAGGTCCTCCCCACGTAGTGGTTGCGGATCAGCCCCATTTCGAACGGGATGCCCGAGACCTCCGAAAAGCCGAGGGCCGCGGGAACGCCCGAGTCGGGAATCGGAATGACGATGTCCGCGTCCGCCGGGCACTCCTGGGCGAGCTGGCGGCCGAGGCGCTTTCGCACCTGGTACACGGACTCGCCCCCCAGGATCGAATCGGGACGCGCGAAGTAGACGTGCTCGAAGATGCAGAACCGCGGGGGCGCGGGAAAGAACGGGCGGGAGGTCCGGGCGCCGCGCTCGTCCACCACGATCATCTCCCCCGGCTCGACCTCGCGGAGGAAGTCGCCCTCCACCAGGTCCAGGGCGCACGTCTCGGAACACAGGACGTATCCTCCCTTGATCTTTCCGAAGACGAGAGGCCGGATCCCGTGCGGATCCCGCACCCCGATCAGCTTGTCCCGGGTCAGGAACAGGAGCGAATAAGCGCCCCGGACGCGGCTCAAGGCGTCGACGATGCGATCCTCGATCCGCTCGAGCCGCGACCGCGCGATCAGGTGGACGATCACCTCGGTGTCCATCGTCGACTGGAAGATGGAACCCTCGACCTCGAGGTCGCTCTTGAGCCGGTGGGCGTTGACGAGGTTCCCGTTGTGGGCGATGGCGATGGACCCGTTTTCGAAATCGACGACGAACGGTTGCGAGTTCTTCAGCTCCGACGTTCCGGTGGTGGAATAACGCACGTGCCCGATCGCCATGCTTCCGGCGAGCTTCGCGAGCACGTCCTCGGAGAAGATGTCGGCGACCAGCCCCATCTCCTTGTGGAAGGTGATGACCTCCCCGTCCGACGAGGCGATCCCCGCGCTCTCCTGCCCGCGGTGCTGGAGAGCGTACAGGCCGAGGTAGGTGAGATTGGCGGCTTCCGGGTGGCCGTACACGCCGAAGACGCCGCACTCCTCACGGATCTCCGGGAAAGGTTCCATCGTTCCTCCTTGCAGGACGCCGCACGTCGTCGCCTCGGACGCCCGGACCGCCGTCTTCCGATCCGAGGCGCGTTCTCAACCCCTTCATTGTAATACGGAACCCTTGCGGGACGGCCTTCTGCGCCGCGTTCCGGCCGCGGAGCCGAAGACGCGTCCGAAGAGGACGTCGACGTTCCGCAGGTACGCCTTCGTATCGAACAAGGCGTCGAACTCCCGCCGGTTCAGGAGGGCCCGGACATCGCGGTCCTTCCACAGCAGCCCGGCGAGACCCGTTTCCTTCCGCCATGCCTCCATGGCCGCCTTCTGGACGATCTCGTAGGCCCGTTCCCGCGACAGGCCCTGCGCGGCGAGCGCCAGCATGACCCGCTGCGAGAACAGCAGGCCGTGCGTCGCGTCGAGGTTCCTGCGCATCCGCTCCGGGTACACGACCAGCCCCTCCATGACGCCGCGGAAGCGCGCGAGGGCGAAATCGAGGACGATCGTCGCGTCCGGGGCGATCACCCGCTCGGCCGACGAGTGGCTGATGTCGCGCTCGTGCCAGAGGGCCACGTTCTCCAAGGCGGTGACGGCGTACCCCCGGAGAAGCCGGGCGAGGCCGCACACGTTCTCGGAGAGCACGGGGTTGCGCTTGTGGGGCATCGCCGACGACCCCTTCTGCCCCTCCGAAAAGTGCTCCTCGACCTCGCGGACCTCGGTCCGCTGGAGGTGCCGGATCTCGGTGGCGAACTTCTCGAGGGAGGAGCCGACGACGGCGAGCGTGGCGAACACCTCCGCGTGAAGGTCCCGCTGGACGACCTGGGTGGAGACGGGCGCGGGCACGAGCCCCACCTTCCGGCAGACGTACTCCTCGACCGACGGATCGATCGCGGCGAAGGTGCCGACCACGCCGGAGAGCTTCCCCACGGAGATTGCGCGGCGGGCCCGGCGCAGGCGCTGGACGTTCCGTCGCATCTCGTCGGCCCACAGGGCCATCTTCAGCCCGAACGTCACCGGCTCGGCGTGGATGCCGTGCGTGCGCCCGATCATCAGGGTGTCCTTGTGCTCGAACGCCCGCTGTTTCAGGACGTCGAACAGCGCCTGCGCCTCCCGGAGAATCAGGCTCAGCGCCTGGCGCATCTGCACGGCAAAGGCCGTGTCGAGGACGTCGGAGCTCGTCATGCCCACGTGGAGGTAGCGCGAATCCTCCCCGATATGCTCGGCGACGGAGGTCAGAAACGCGATGACGTCGTGCTTGACCCGCTTTTCGATCGCGTCGATCCGCGGAACGTCGAACGCCGCCTTTCCGCGGACCCGCGTAAGCGCGTCGGCGGGGATCCACCCCTTCCGGACCATCGCCTCCATCGCGAGCAGCTCGATGTCGAGCCAGATCCGGAAGCGGTTCTCGGCCTCCCAGATCTTCGCCATCCCGGGCCTCGTGTATCTCGCGATCACGCCTCCCCTCCTTATCCCGTATGTCCGAACCCGCCTTCGCCGCGGGGCGTGCAATCGAGCGCGCCGACCTCCACCCACGTAACCCGTGCGACGGGCGAAAAGACGAGCTGCGCGATCCGGTCTCCCCGCCGCACGCGGAACGGTTCGCCGCCGAGGTTGACGAGGACGACGCGGATCTCGCCGCGGTAGTCGGAATCGATCGTCCCGGGCGCGTTCAGGCACGTCACGCCGCTCTTGATCGCCAGGCCGCTCCGGGGTCTGACCTGACCCTCCATGCCGGGGGGAATCGCGACCGCGATGCCGGTCGGAACGAGCGCCCTGCCCAGCGCAGGGATGGTGATCTCCTCCTCGACGTCGGCCCGCAGGTCCATCCCGGACGCACCGGCGGTCTGGTACACGGGAAACAGATCCCGGCTCCGCGCGCGGACGAACCGGACGGGGATGGAGAGGGAGGGCGCCATCGGTCAAAACGAAACCGCGCCGGCGTCGGCCACGCCGCCTACGGCCGCCAGCGAAAAACGCTCCCGGCGGAGCAGGCGTGCGGCGAGGTCCCGGACACGGTCCGTCGACACCGCGTCGATTTCCCGGATTTCGTCCTCGGGCTCGTCGAGGCGCGCCAGAAACATCTCGTTCACCGCGAGCCGGCTCATGCGGAACTCGCCGCTTTCCAGGGCGAGCAGCATGGTCCCCTTGATCAGCTCCCGGGCCAGCGCGACCTCCTCTTCCCGGAACCGGCCGGCCGCCAGGTCGGAGAGGATCTCGCCGGCCGCCGCCAGCACCTCGCCGGCCTTCGCGGGAGTCGTCGCTGCGCAGACCGTGAGAAGCCCCGCGTCGGCGTACGCCGCGGCCGAAGAGAAGACGGAATACGCCAGCCCCCGTTTCTCGCGGATCTCCTGGAAGAGGCGGCTGCTCATGCCGCCCCCGAGGATGGCGTTCAGGACCTGCGTGACGTAGCGCCACTCGCTCGTCCGGGACGGCGCGGGGGCCCCCAGACACAGGTGGATCTGCTCGATGGGACGCTCTTTCCGGAAGACGCCGTGCCGCGGGGCCGGCGCGGGGTCGGGAGCGAGCCGTTCCCCGAGCGCAAGCCGCTCCAGGCGCTTCCCGAACTCGGCGACGACCCGCCTGTGCGGAACGCTTCCGACCACCGACACGACCACCCCCCGCCGCAGAAACCGGTCGTAGAAATAGTTCGTCACGCGGTCGCGCGTGAACGCGGCGACGCCGGCGGAGGTTCCCTGGATCGGCAGTCCCAGGGGGTGCCCCCCCCAGTAGGTTTCGTGGAAAAAGTCGTACAGCAGGTCCTCGGGGCTGTCTTCCGCCATGAGGATCTCCTGGAGGACGACGCCCTTTTCCCGCTCGAGCTCCCGGGCGTCGAACCGGGAATGGCCGTAGATGTCGGACAGGAGATCGGCGACCAAGGCGAAATCCTTCGCCAAGGCCCTCGCGAAAAAGAAGATGCACTCCCGCTCGGTGTACGCGTTCATCGTCCCGCCGACCGACTCGATCTCGCGGGAGATGTCCTGCGCACTGCGGCGCGCGGTGCCCTTGAAGAGCATGTGCTCGATGAAGTGGCCGATCCCGTTGTCCGACGGGGACTCGGCCCTCGACCCCACCGCGACCCAGATCCCCGCGGTGGCGGACGGAAGGTGGGGCACCTCTTCGCTTACCAGCGTGACGCCGTTGTCCAGGACCGTCTTCGCGACCGTCATGACCCCGCGTCCGTCGGCACTTAGCGCACCGTCTCGTGAATCCCTCGGCATTCGAGCACCGCTGCATCCGCGCCGGCTTCGTTGCGCTCCTTGGCCATACTCAACGGGTTGCCTTCAGTCGCGCGCCTCGCCGGCCGCAGCGCACCGACGCTCTCGGTGCATCGAGCGATTCACGAGGCGGTAGACTACCGCCCCCTCCGCCTCCGGCTTCCGCGTTCTCCGCCCTCCTTCCGGGCCGGGCGTCCCTCTCCGCCCTTCTCGTCGGCATGGCCGGCCCCCTCGGGCTCCGTGTACGGGTTCTCGCCTTCCTTCTCGAACTCCTTGTGCGAGAGGCGGATCTTCCCGTCGCGGTCGATCTCGAGGACCCGGACCATGACCTCATCGCCTTCCTTGTAGATGTCGGAGACGGCCCGGACGCGGTTCTTGCTGATCTGGGAGATGTGAAGGAGCCCGTCGGTGCCCGGAAACAGCTCCACGAAGGCGCCGAACTCCATGATGCGCCGGACCTTTCCCCGGTACGCCTTGCCGACTTCGGCCACCTGTGCGATCCCCTCGATGATGGAGATCGCGGCCTTGGCGGACTCGGCGTCGACTGCGGCGATCTTGACCGTCCCGTCGTCCTCGATGTCGATCTTGACCCCGGTCTGGTCCTGGATGCCGCGGATCACCTTTCCTCCCGGTCCGATGATCTCGCGGATCTTGTCGGGCTTCACGTTCATCACGTAGATCCGCGGCGCATAGGGCGACAGCTCCGTCCGGGGCCGGTCGATCGCGGCGTTCATCTTGTCGAGGATGTAGAGGCGCCCTTCACGGGCCTGCCCGAGCGCCGCAAGCAGGATTTCCCGGCTGACGCCCCCGATCTTGATGTCCATCTGGATCGCCGTGACCCCCTTCGAGGTCCCGGCCACCTTGAAGTCCATGTCGCCCAGGTGATCCTCGTCGCCCAGGATGTCGGACAGGACGGCGACCCGGTCGCCCTCCTTGATCAGGCCCATGGCGATGCCGGACACGCTGCCCCGGGTGGGGATCCCCGCGTCCATGAGGGACAGGGACGCCCCGCACACGGTGGCCATCGACGAGGAGCCGTTGGATTCGAGGACCTCGGAGACGATGCGGATGGTGTACGGAAATTCGACCTCCTCGGGCAGGAT
>CAYWOT010000176.1:0-5538 GCA_964459975.1 uncultured bacterium | reverse complement strand
GAGTGGAACTTCCTCTTCCTCTACCAGGCGCTCAAGTATTTCCCCGGCCGGTTCGAGGTGATCGGCACGGTCGGGATCCCTCTGGTCGGACTTGCGATCCTCGTGCTGGTCCCGTTCCTCGGACGCGGCCCGGAGCACAACCCTCGCCGCCGGCCGTTCGCGATGGCGGGCGGAGCGACCTGGGTCGGCCTCGTGCTCGTGTTGACCGTCGTCGGGTACCTGAGTCATCCCGGGGCCGCCACGCCCGGCGCCAAAGCGCCGAGCGGATCCACGTCGACCCTGTCCCCCAGCGCGCGCCAGGGCGCGAAACTCGTGGATTCCCTGGGCTGTACCGGATGCCACAGCATCAACGGCACGGGGGGCACGGTGGGACCGGACCTGTCGGACGAAGCCCGGCGCGGGCACTCCCGCTCCTGGCTCGCGGCGCAGATTCGCAACCCGAAATCCCACAACCCGAAGACGATCATGCCGCCGCACCCCTCGTTGAGCAACCAGGAAATGAACGAGATCGTGGATTACCTGCAAAGCCTGGGGGCGGTAGGTTCTCCCAAGGCTCCTCTGCCGGGTCAGAAAGGCAAGTCGGGGGGCGGCGATCCGCGTCCTGCCATCGCAAACGGCGCCACGCCGTCCGACGCCGTTCACGGAACGGGTCGCGCAGCGCCCGACCCCGCCGTCGACCCCCCGGGAGCGACGACGAAAGCCGGTGATCCCCCGGTCGCGAACACCGGCAAATCATCCGTTACCATCCATGGAATGGGCCCTGCGAAACCCGTCGGCCCCCCGGGTCCGGCGGCGTCGATCATCGGCAGCGCACAGCACGGAGCCGTGCTGTTCGCGAAATACTGCTCACCGTGCCACGGGGCCCAAGGAAAAGGGGGCGTCGCAAACCCCGGATCGGCAAGCGGCACGATCCCGCGGCTCAACCCGATCGACCGGACGCTGTACAGCACCACCCCGCAGACTTTCGCGACCAACATCGACCGGATCCTTCAGCATGGCGCGATCCCGTCGGGGCCGCAGCAGGAACGGCAGATGCCGGCGTTCGGGAGCGGGAAGCTGCAGAAGGCGTTCGGGGCCGGGAAACTGCACGAGCCGACCCAGCAGGAACTCGCCGACCTGGAGGCGTACATCCTCAAGATCAACGGGGTCGACCGCGCCCAGATACCCCATCCCGGGATCCCACCGAAGACCTTTTTCCAGCTCATGCTGGCCGCACTCGCCGTGATCGCGGTGGGAGTCGGCGTGGTCCGCGCGTTCAGGCGCGGGCGGACCGCCGGGAAACCCCACTGAACCCGTTACCGGCTCGGTGAGGAAACGCCCTCCTTCCCCGGGAACGGCCCCCGGGTCACCCGGACGAAGTCGGCCGGCCGGATCCAGCGTCGAAACACTTCCTGGACCCGGCGAGCCGTGACCTTCCGATATTTCTCGGCGGCGAGAACCGGCTCGTCGACAGGCAGCCCCAGCTCGAGGCGGCCGATCAGTCCGTGGGCAATGTCGTCGATGCTCGATTCGGACAACGGAATCCGCCGGATCAGCAGCGTCTTGGCCCGCCGCAGTTCCGCGTCGCTCACCGGGCTTTTCTGCATCGCGCGCAGGTCGCGCTCCACGATCGCCTGGACCTTGGACACGTTGGGCGGGTCGCACGCATAGAACACGTCGAACCAGGAACGCGTCCGCCCGGCGTCGAGCACCGCGTCGACGGTGTACACGAGGCCGGTCTGCTCCCGCAGGTCGCGGTAGAGCCGGGTCGCATAGAAGGCGCCCGAGAGGACGTTCCGTCCCACCTGCAGAGGGTAGTAGTCCGGATGAAAGCGGGTGATCCCGAGGGTCTGCGCGAGCGCCACCGCGTCCTGGATGCGGCTCGCGTCGGGAACGACCGACCAAGACGGCCGGTTGAGCGGCACGGGAGGAAGATCGGTCTTGGGCTTCGGTCCGGACGCCGTCCAGCCTCCGAACCACGTTTCGACGACCTGTTTCGCGCGGGCCGGCGAGACCTGGCCGATGACGACGATCGTGGTCATGTCCGGCCGGAACACGGCGCGGTAGTAGGCGTTGACGTCGGCCAGGGAAAGGGAGTCCACGGTGGAGGGCAGGGCTTCCCGCAACGACGGGTCGCCGGCCGGATAGAGCGCCTCGCGCAGGGCCCTTCTCGCGATGTGCGCGGGACTCCGGAGCTCTCCCGCGACGGCCTCCGACGTCTCCTTCCGAACGACCCGGAACGCCGCTTCCGGCAGCGCCGGATGAAGCAAGTTGTCGGCGAGAAGCTGCATCCCCCGCTCCCAATGATCGGCAAGGACCCGCAGCGAAAACGAGGTGCCCGCCGACTCCCGGGCGCCGATCCCGTCGAGCGCTTTCTGGAAAGCGATCCGGCCCATCGTCTTCGATCCGTAGGGGAAAAGCCCGCCGAGCACCCGCGCGACCCCTTCCTTCCCCCGGGGCTCCTGCAGGTCGGGCTGGTTCTTGACGTGGCCCACGACGGTGATCGTCGGGCTGACCGACTCGGGCTGCACGACGAGGCGAATGCCGTTGGGAAGCGTCGTCACGGTCGGGTGAACGCGCGACTTGGGGACGGGCGGGAGCGCCGCCACCTGCTTGGCCCACGCCGGAAGTCTGACGGGACGGACCGCCTCGGGGGTGAACGACTCTCCCCCGCCGTACCCCTTCGCGGAAGGCGGCTTGCCCGACGGATTGGGGGTCAGCACGGCCACGATCGCGGTGTCGTTGACCAGCGTTTCCCGGGCGACCCGGTTCACGTCGTCCACGGTCACCGCGCGGATCGCCCGGATATCGTCGTCGGGGGAGCGGCGGCCCTCGACCGCGAGCGCCTGCGACCATTCCGCCGCGAGCCCTTCGACGCTGTTTTTCCGGAACTCGGCGTCCGCGATTTCGTGCCGCTTGGCCGCCTCGACCAGATCGGCCGGGACGCCGTCCTTCGCGTACCGCGCGAGAATCCCCTTCGCTTCGGCGACCAGGGCGAACCCGTCCTTGCCGGGCGCGAAGGCGGCCGACGCAAAGCCGACGCCCGCCTTGGGCAGGGCCTCGCCGTCGAAATCGGCCGACAGCGCCTTTCCGTGCGGAACGAGCGCGTAGAGATCGCCCCGGCGGCTGTCCAGGACATCCTGCAGCACCTGGCTCGCGGCGAAATCCGGACTGTCGTACCCGGGCATCCGGTAGGCGACCACGGCCAGTCCGTACGGCAGATCGGTGTCGAGCGTGATCGTCGCCGGCACCGCGGGCGCGAGGTGCACCGAGGGCCTCGGCGGAAGCGTGCGCGAAGGAATCGGCCCGAACAGGCGCTTCACGGCGGCCAGGGCCCGCGGCGGATCCACATCCCCGACGATGACGAGAATCGCGTTGTTCGGTGCGTACCACGCGCGGTGGAACGCCCGGAGCATGGCCGCGGTCGTCTTCTGGAACGACGGGCGGGTCCCGAGGGCATCCACGGCGTACGGCGTGCCGGGGTAGAGGTCCTGCAGCAGCTTCCGGTAAAAGCGGTATTCCGGGTTGGACAGATCCCGGGCCACTTCCTGTTCGATCGCCCCGCGCTCCTTCCGCCAAAGCGGCTCCGTGCAAAGAACGCTGCGCATCCGGATCGCCTCGATCCGCAGGGCGATGTCGAGCTGGTCCGCGGGGACGGTGAGGAAGTACTGGGTGACGGTCTGCTGGGTGTCCGCGTTGAAGTCCCCTCCGAGAGAGGCCACGATGGCGGACAGCTGGTCCGCCGAAAGCCCCTTGCTTCCCCGGAACATCATGTGCTCCAAGGCGTGGGCCGTCCCGGGGAAACCCGGGGGGGCCTCGTTCGATCCGACGAGATAATTGATCTGCGTCGTCACCACCGGCGAGAGAGCGTTCTGCACGACGACCACCCGAAGGCCGTTGGGAAGCGTCTCGCGAACGACCTCGGACGCCGCGGCGCCCCGGGCCAGCACCGCCAGGAACAGGATCGCCAGGACCGCAACCATTCCACGTCGTCTACCCGCGTACGGCATTCGACCCCTCCCTTTCTCTCCCGCGCGTGTCATGCCAGAATCGGCGCGAAGAGCTTCGCGAGCCGCTCCCTTGCCGCGGGAGTGGCGACCACCAGCATCTGGTCCCCGCCCTCCAGTGCGAAATTCGAATACGGGAGATACGTCCGCCCCTCCCGGAACGCGGCCAGGATCTTTACATCGCCGTCGAGCTCCGGGGGCAGGTTGGCGGAAATCTTCATTCCGACCACGGGACTCTCCGGGCGGACCACGCCCATGACGAGCTGTTTGCCGTCCGGCAGGGTCACCGGAATCCCGGACGCAAGCAGGCCTTTCAACTTTACGTCGCTGGCGACGGGAGGCAGGGCGCCCGGCTGCTCCCCGAGCAGGCGGAGGGCGGAGGACAGGTGGTCCCTGCGGTGGGCGGGCGAATCCGCCCGGCCGGGCACCTGAGCCTCGTAGAGGCTTTTATATTTCAGGGACCGCGACAATGTGACCTGGGTCATGTAGCTCAGCACGACGCTCAACGCCGCGGCAACGAGCAGATGATAGCCCCCCGTCATCTCCGCCACCATGAGCAGCGACGCGATCGGAACGCGCCCGGCGCCGGCGAACACGGCCGCCATGCCGACGATGCTCAGCGCGGCGGGCGGCAGGTGGAAGAGGCGCGCCATGGCCCCCCCGAGCATGGCGCCGACGAAGAGGCTCGGCGCGAAGACGCCCCCGGATCCGCCGGAAGAGACCGACAGGGAGAGGGCCACGATCTTGGCCAGCGTCAGCACAAGCAGCAGCTTGAGCGGCAGCATCCCGTCGATCGCCTCCTGGATCCAACCATACCCGCCCCCCAGGACCTGGGGGAGCCAGAGCGCAAGGAGTCCGATTCCCAGTCCCCCGATGGCGGGCTTGACATGGGAAGGCACGGGGAGGCGGTGGAAGCCGTCCCGGACTTTGTAGAACACCTGCGGCAGGACGGTGGCCACGGCGCCCGCCGCGATCCCAAGGACGATGTACCATCCGTAGTCGACGAACTCCGGCGCCCCCAGGTTCCCGGGGATCTGGAACAGCGGCTCGTACCCGACGAACAGGCCGTTTACCGCATACGCCACGACCGACCCGAGCATGCAGTAGAGAAGCGCCCGGGCGTCGAACTCCATGTCGCTGTAGAGCACCTCGATGGCGAACAGGGCCGTGCCGATGGGGGAGCGGAAGATGGCCGAGAGTCCCGCGGCCATCCCGATCAGGACGAGCATCCCCCGCTCTTCCTCCGTCCTGTGAAGAAGGCTTCCGTATATGGAGCCGACTCCCGCGCTGATCAGGGCGGTCGGTCCTTCCCTTCCGGCGCACCCTCCGGACCCGATCGTAATGGCCGACGCGACCATCTTCAAGGGCGCGACTCTGGCACGCAGGTAGCCGCCCGCCCGGTGGAAGGCCTTGACCGCCGTGTCCGTCCCGTGACCTTCCGCCTCGGGAGCCAGGCTGTAGATGAGAACACCGGACAGCAGGCCGCCGACGGTCGTTGCGACGGGAATCAGCCACAGGCGCAGGTAAAGGACGAAGACGCGGCAGAAATTCA
>CAYWOT010000175.1:0-5539 GCA_964459975.1 uncultured bacterium | reverse complement strand
GCAAGGCGTTGAGCTCGCGGCAGACGTGAGCCGGGTCGAGCCCCCGGTGCCACGAGGTATAGTGAATCGTCTCGAGCCGGTTGGACCTGCACCGGACGCACGCTTCTCCGAAGAACTCCTTGATCTTCGCGCGCAGGGACGGATACCCGCGTAACACGTCCCCGAGAAACATCTCCGGCCGGATCGGCCCCTCCCTGGTCATCTCGCCCCCCTCCCCCGTCGCTATGGCGATTATACCAGGGTGTGGACGGGGGCGCTCCTGCGAGACGGGGACACTCCCGAGTCGGGGAACAGAGAACAGCCAGGAATGTCCCCGGTGCCAGCCAGGGAATGTCCCCGGCGTCGCCTTCACCGCCCTTAGGCCCCGTCAGGCGCAGCGGGGGGTTCCCCGCAGGGACATTGCCGGCGGAGCAGCCGAGGAAGGGGGTTCCTAAGCGGAGCTTTTCGGGAAGGAAGGGCGAGCGCAGACTTGCGGGTTTGCCGCAAGTCGAGCGACGGAGCTTAGGAACCCCCTCCGAGGATGCGCATAGCCGGCACCCGCATGGCGTGGACGGGGACACTCCCGTACACCCGCCCCGCCTCAACGATCCTTGCGCGGCACCTGGGCAGGAAGCTCGGGGGGAGCGGACGCCTCCCCTCACGCTTTAGGCTCCTCGTCCCTCCCTGGCCTCGTTCGCCTGCGGATTTTTCGCCCTCTCGACCTCCGTGTCTCCGGGCGAAAAACACGCCGCTCCGGGGAGCCATCCGCTCCCCCCGAGCTTCCTGCCCCGCGGATTCGGAGACATTCCCCGCTGGCCCCCTAGGCTACGAGGGGAGGCGGGCCGCGCGGTCGTAGTGGGAGAACTTCATCAGGAAGGTCCCCCGGCCCTGCGTAAGGGACCGAAGGTGGGTCACGTACCCGAACATCTCCTTCAAGGGGACGAGCGCGGACACGTGTCCCGCCTCCCCGCGGCGGTCGATCGAGGCGACGCGGCCCCGCCGGCCGTTGATGTCGCCGATCACGCCGCCGAGGAACTCCTCCGGAGCGGCGACGTCCACCGCCATCACCGGCTCCAGGAGATACGGCTTCCCCTTCTCGTACGCGGACAGGAACGCGATCACCGCCGCGACCTTCGCCGCAAGCGGCGTGGCCGTGCCCGAAAGGAACTCGACGGCGCCCACCTCCGCCTCCACGTCATCGACCGGGTACCCGAGGGCCCCCGTAAACGCCCCCTCGCGGATTCCGCCCTCCACCCCGTCCGCCACCTCCACGGGCAGATCGAGCATCCGGAGCCGGTCGGAGACCTTGATTCCCGATCCCCTCGCGCCGGGGCGCACCGCCAGCGCGATCCGGACCTTGATCAGGCGTTCCGCGATCTCCCGCTCGAACACCGTCTCGGCGGCGCCCTCCTCGGCGATCGTCTCCCGGTAGACGACCTGCGGCATCCCGGTCCGGACGGCAAGGCCGAAGTCCCGCCGCAGCCGGTCCGCTACGATCTCCAGGTGGAGCTCTCCCATGCCGGACAGGATGATCTGCCCGGTGTCGGCGTCCTCCTTCATCGCAAGCGTCGGATCCTCCTCGACCATTTTCCCGATCGACTCCCGAAGACGGTCCATCTCCCGCAGCGCCTTCGGCTCGACGACGACGGACACCACCGGCTTGCGGATCTCGATCGACTCGAGCAGGATGGGGGCCGCCGGGTCGCAAAGGGTGTCGCCGGTCCGGGCGTTCTTGATCCCCCGGACAGCGACGATGTCGCCCGCCACCGCCTTCCCGATCCGCTCCTTCTTTCCCGCGTGCATCCGGAAGAGCCGCGCCACCTTCTCTTCGCCGCCGGTCGACGCGTTGCCCAGCACGTCCCCTTCCGAAACCGTCCCCGAATAGACCCGCAGGTAGACCGTCCGCCTCCCCTCTTCGAGAATGACCTTGAACACCAGGGCCGAGAACGGCGCGGAGGGGACGGGCTGTCGGCTGACGAGCACCCCCGTGCGCGGATCGTCCCCCTGCGCAGGCCGAACCTCGGAAGGAGAGGGCAGGAAGTGCACGATCCCGTCCATGACCGGCTGGACCCCCTTGTTGCGCAACGCCGCCCCGGCGAACACCGGGAAAAAGCGCGCCGCCACCGTTCCCTTGCGGATCGCCCCCCGGATCGCCGCGGCGGAAACCTCTTCCCCCGACAGGTACTTTTCCGCGACGCCGTCGTCGGCGTCGGCGGCGGCTTCCAGCAGGGTCTCGCGGTACGACGAAACCGCGAGCACTTCCTTTTCCGACAGCGCTGACCGGGTCACGCCCGCCCCCTGCTCCTCGGCGGAAAACGCCACCTTCTCCATCGCCGCCACGTCGGCCACCGCCGACAGGGCGCCGTCGGCGTACAGCGGAACGGTTACCGGAATTCCCCGTGCGCCGAGCTTCTTCGCCATCTCCCCGATGACCCGGTCGTAGTCCGACCCGGGCCGGTCGAGCTTGTTGACGAAGGCCATGCGGGGAATCCGGTGCCGGTCGGCCTGCCGCCACACGACCTCGGACTGCGGCTCCACCCCGCCCACGCCGCAGAAGACGACGACGGCCCCGTCGAGGACGCGGAGCGACCGCTCCACCTCGATCGTGAAGTCGACGTGGCCCGGGGTGTCGATCACGTGCACCTCGGCGCCCAGCCAAGGAAACTGGGTGACCGCCGCGGTGATCGTGATCCCCCGCTCGCGTTCCTGCGGAAGGTAGTCCATCTGGGAGTCGCCGTCATGGACTTCGCCCATCCGGTGGCTCACGCCCGCGTAATAGAGGATCCTCTCCATCAAGGTCGTCTTTCCCGCGTCGATATGGGCGATGACGCCGATGTTCCGCACCTTGTCCGCGTGGGCCACGTCAGATGCCCCCCCGGAAGAGGTTGAAGGGCGACGTGCCGGGAACCGCACGGTCGGCCAGGAGCGCCGACAGGACCGGCTCGATCCCGGAATCGGGCACGTCGCGCAGGTCCGCGTAGAAATCCCGGATGCCCGCGGCGCGCAGTTCGTGGAGGTGGCCCGAGGCGCAGAAGGGCGCGACGGGGCGGACGGACGACCCCCGTTCGTCGGCCTCGATGACGAACCGCTCCTCCCGCGGGCTTACCACCTCGCCCCGGACACCCGAGGCCGGCGCCAGGCGCGAGATCAACAGCGGCACCGCAGCGTATGCGACGGCGATCCCCAGGTCGTGCAGGTACCGGCCCACCGCGCGCAGCGCGGCGAGGGGCGCCTCGACCGGAAGGATCATCCTCTGGGCTCCCAGCCGTGACAGGACGGAAAGCGCCCCCGTATTGAAGGCGTACAGATAATGGTCGGTCACCAGGGTCACGTCGCGTCGCAGATCGAAGCCCGCGAAGAGCCGGAAGTGGCCCACATCGGATACGACCCAGCGGCGGTGCCCCTTCTGCAGCGCGGCGCGGACGGTCCTCCGGAGAAACGCGGCGTCGCGCTCCAAAAAGGGCGGCGGAAGGCGGAAGAAAGTGCGCTCCCGGAATCCCCGGGCTCCCGGGAACGGATCCCGAGCGAGCGCCTTCGTAAACTCGACCACCGGCACGAGTTCCCGGATTCGCGGCAGCCGCTCGAGCTGCTCGGCGCGACACCCCGCGTACAGCAACGTCGGCTGCGTGTCCAGGCGCTTGCCTGCCACCCGGAGAGTGGGCAGCACGGAGAGCCGAAGCTCCTTGCCTGCCAGGTAAAACTCCTTGTCAAAGGAGCGGGCCGCCTTCCGGAAAAACTCCGCCACGTCCGGCCACGCCACCCCGGCGCCGCTCCCCTCGACGTGGAGATCCCCCAGCGGAAGGTCGGACCGGTAGACGGCGCGCAACGCTTCGGCCGCGTTCGGAGGAATCCCTTCAGGCCCGGCCGCCGCCCCCGAGACCCGAAACGAGAACCGGCGCCGCGCCTCGCCGTAGGCCGCATCGACCGTCACGGCGCCGTTCCCGGCGGATACCCGGAACCGGACGCCCTCCGGGGCCAGCTCCGAAAGCTGCCGCCGCGCCGCCCGGGTGGTCTCCGCTCGCCCGGAGCCCCCCACGCGGAAGAGCAGGTCGCCGGGCTCCGCGTCGAACGGAATGCGGACGGCGAGCCCGTCGGGCCCGCCACGCGTCGCCAGCGCGGAGAAGCCTCGTCCCGAGCCGTCTCGCTGAAACTGGACGCGCAGGCGGTCCCCCCGCGCGATGCGGCCGCCGGACACGGTGACCCACCCGTCCCGGACCTTGCGGATCGGGCCCAGGAACTCCCCGACGTTTCCCGTGGTCCCGCCCGCGACGACGTCACGGGGATGGGCGCCGCCCGTGAGCCCTGGCGTCCGGGACCGCCCGATCGCCTGCGAAAGCAGCGCCTGCCCCTGCGCAACCCCGTCCGCCGCCCGGCCCTCGCGGATGCCGTCAAGAGCGGCACGGTAGGCGGACACCACTCCGTGCACGTACTCCGCCGCGCGCATCCGCCCCTCGATTTTGAAGGCCGCGAACCCGAGCGGCGCCAGTTCGGGGAGGAACTCGAGCAGGGAAAGGTCCCGCGGGGAGAAGACCGCCTCCTCGCCTCCCGGGTGTCCGTACAGCCGGCGGCACGGCTGGACGCAGGCGCCGCGGTTGCCGCTCTTGCCTCCGAGGAAGGAGGAGAAGAAGCACTTGCCCGAGTACGAGAAGCACATCGCGCCGTGGACGAAGATCTCGACGCCGATCGGAACGGTCGATACGATCCGCCGGACCTCGGCGAGCGTAAGGTGCCGCTCGAGGATCACCCGCCGGGCGCCCAGCGCCGCAAACGCGACCGCGGCAGACGCCGACGCGCAGCCGGCCTGCGTGCTGACGTGGAACTCCGTCCCGGGGAAGAAGTCGCGCACGATGCGCATGAGCCCCAGGTCCGAGACGATCAGCGCGTCGGGTCCCAGCGGAAGCAGCCGGTGGAGAAGTCCGAGCGCGTCGGGAAGGTCCGCCTCGGTGAGGACGGTGTTCATGGCGACGTAGACGCGCACACCGCGCGCGTGCGCATGGGGCAGAACCCGGCACAGGTCGTCCAGGGAAAAGTTCTCCGCCCGTTCCCGCGCGCTGAACCTGGAGAGCCCCAGGTAGACCGCGTCCGCCCCGGCCGAGACGGCGGCGAAATACGCCTCGACCGAGCCGGCCGGGGCCAGCAGCTCCGGGAAGGACGGTCGGGCGTACGCCGCGCGGCTACGCGGCCCGTTCCGCTGCGCCATGGTGTCTTTCGCCGATGCGTCGCCCAAGGGGAGAACTCCGATCGCGGCGGAGACACGCGCCAGACGCCTGCAACTCCTTGTCCCGCCGAGAGATCACTTCGTTTTGATTTGACATTCATCTTAACTCGGTTAGACTCTGCGGGAAACAGCGTTCGGGGCAAGCCACGCGCCACGATCGGCTCGGGAGGAACGACATGGCCTGGATTCCGGCGGTTCTCGTGGTCGTGTTCGTCGGCTGGTTCATCGTGTCGTACAACGGGCTCGTCCGGTTGCGCAACCAGTTCCGCAACGCGTGGCACCAGATCGACGTGCAACTGAAGCGCCGGCACGACCTGATCCCGAACCTGGTCGAGGTCGTCA
>CAYWOT010000174.1:0-5566 GCA_964459975.1 uncultured bacterium | reverse complement strand
GAGCTTCGCATACTTGGCGTACGTGTACCGCGAATACAGAAGCGCGAGGCGCAGGCCCAGCGCCCCGTCGAGGAACCCCGCTCTCAGGACGTACATCCGGAAGAACGTGAACGGCGGCCGCAGCAGAAGATCGGGAAGCGTCCCCCGGACCCCCCGCTTCCGCAGTTCCTCGGCTCCCAGGGCCGCGTACCGTTCCATCCGTTCCAGGAAATCCGCGGTATCACGGTAGGTGAAGTGGATGAGGTCGCCCGCAAGCGTTCCCACCGGGCCGGAGAGACGGACGGACTCATGCACCTGCCGGTCGTTGAAGCGTCCCCGGTCCTTCCGCCACAACCGGATCGTGTAGTCCGGATACCAGCCCCCGTGACGGACCCACGTCCGGCCGAAATAGCTCTTCCGGGGAACGCGATAGCCGCTCACGGGGACGGAGGCAAGATCCAGCGCGCCGACCTCCCGGGCGAGCGCCTCGGACGCCCGCTCGTCGGCGTCGATGCTGAAAATCCAGGGGCCGCGGGCCTTGTCGAGCGCGCTGTTCTTCTGCGGACCGTATCCCTTCCATTCCTCGACGTACCACCGGACGCGGGGGTCGCTCCGGCAGATCGCCTCCGTCCGGTCCGTACTCCCCGAGTCGACGACGACGATCTCGTCCGCGAAGACGAGGGAGGCGATGCACTCGTCCACGTTCTTCTCTTCGTCGCGCGTGATCAGGATCGCGCTGATCCCCGTCACGGGGCGCCCTCCATGAGCCCGGCCATCGCCGCGGCGGCCGCCTCCGGGGGGATGCTCCTGCGGCATTCGGCGTCGCGCTCGCAGACCTTGTCCCCCCTGATCTGGCACGCCGTACACGGAAGCGGCGCCTGGAGAAAGCGGTGCCCGGGGCCTCTGGGGGCCGCATAGTTCCCGTTGCTGCCGCGGAAGACCGACACCGTCCTGGCCCCGGCCGCCGCCGCGATATGGAGGGGACCGGTGTCCGGCCCCATCATATGGCCGCAGACCTTGAACAACGCGGCAAGCTCCGGAAGCGTCGTCCGGGGAAGAACGGCCGCGCCGCTTCCCACGAGCCTTCGGATCTCCTCCGCCTCGGTCCTCTCCCCGTCGTTTCCCCAGGACAGAAAGAGACCGATCCGGGGAAACCGGCCTGCAAGGAGGCGGGTGGCCGCCGCCCAGAACCCGGGATCCATCCTCTTGGAATTCCACGTGGTCCCGGCATGGATGGCCAGCCGCGGGGCGGCGCCGGGGAGCAGCTCCTCAAGGAGCGCTTCCGCTTCGTGCACGGACGACCCGGACGGGACGAGTCCCCCGGCCTCCCACCGCGAAGGAACGTCGCGACCGAAAGGGGAGCACACCACCCGCAGGATCTTCTCCGTCACGTGCACGTCCCCGGAGCGCGAGGCCACCTTCCGGTTCGTGAACAGAAGATTGGGGAGCTCGCGGACCCCATGCCTGTCGAACCCGAAGCGAAGCTTCGCCCCGGACAGCCGGGTCACCACCCCGCTCTTGACGTTTCCCTGAAGGTCGAAGACGGCGTCGTAGCCGCCCGCCCGCAGGACCCGCACCGCGTCGACCATCTCGCGGCGGGCGTCGCCCGTGGTCCACCGCGTCTTCCAGCGTCCGATGTCCAGGGGAATCACGCGGCGCAGGAACGGGTGTCCCTCGAGCAGGTCCGCAAACCGCCGCTCGACCACCCAGTCGAGCGACGCACCGGAGGAAGCTCCTTGGAGACAGTCGATCGCGGGCAACGCGTGCACGACGTCCCCCAGCGCGGAGAGCTTTACGATCAGAATCGAGCCGATCCTCACCGGCGGCACGTCACCGTGCCTCCGCCATAAGGTCCCGCGCGGCGGCCGCGACCATCTCCGCGGTGACCTGCCGCATGCATTCGTGCCCCCGGTCGCACTCCCGTACGCGGCACGGAGAGCAATCCACGCCCGCGCGAACGACCCGCATCCGCTCCGTCCACGGAGCGGTTTTCCGCCAGTCCGTCGGACCGAAGATCGCCGCAAGAGGCACTCCGAGCGCCGCCGCAATATGCATCGGCCCGGAGTCGTTCGTCACCAGGAATGCGCAACAGGCCAAAAGGGCCATCAGCTCGCGCACTGTCGTGCGCCCCGCGAGGTTCACGACCTTTCGCCGCATCGCCGCCTCGACCTCCGCCGACAGGGGCGCCTCGGGGACCGATCCCATCAGGACCACCGCGGCATCCCACTCGCCGGACAGCATGTCCGCAACCGCCGCAAACCGCTCCGGGAACCACCGCTTCGCGGATCCGTAAGTCGCGCCCGGGTTGATCCCCACAATCCGTTTTCCTTCCGGCACCCCCAGCGCGGAGAGACGCGACCGCATCGCCGCCGTTTCCGCTTCGGTCACCCGGAGCCGGAGCCGGGGCGCCTCCGGCCGCGGCAAACCGAGCTCGGCAAGGAGCCGAAGGTAGTATTCCGCGTGGTGCAGGGACAGGATCTCCTCCGTGACCGGAACGGCGCGGGTCAGAAGCACCCTTCGGGCATCCGTCGCATATCCCGCCCGTTCCGGAATTCTCGCGAGAACCATGAGGATCGCGGCGTCGAACGCGTTCTGAAACAGCAGCGCGGCGCCGTACCGGCCCCGCCTGAGCTCGCCGGCCTTCCGGAGCATGCCCGCGGTCCCGGCGTGCGGACCGTCCTTGTCGTAGATCTCGATCCCGTCGATGTCCGGATGGTGCCGCATCAGTTCCGCCACCGGCGGCCTGGCGACGAGCGTGATCCGCGCACGCGGGAGAGCCGCGCGCAACGCCCCGAGGGCCGGCGTCGTGAGCACCGCGTCTCCCAGCCAGTTGACGGCCCTGACGAGGAGCGAACCGGCACCGCTCCGCGGGAATGCCTGCATGATGGAAGGATATCAGAGTGAATTTCGCCGGGATAGGCCTTGGGCGGGAAGCCCTGCCCGGACCTGCCGCCGGCGACGCTCCTTTAAGAAGTCCCTACTTCCGGAAGAACCGTCGCACCTGGCGGATGACTTCGTCCTGATCCTCCTCGGAGAGAAACGCGGACATGGGGAGCGAAACGACCTCCCGCGCCGCCGCCTCGCTCACGGGGAAATCGCCCTTCCCGTACCCTAACGCCGCGAACGCCTCCTGCAAGTGCAGCGGGACCGGGTAATGCACCGCCGTGGGAATTCCGTTTTCGCGCAGGTGCGCGGCGAGATCGTCGCGCCGCGGCGTGCGAATCGTGTACTGCGCGAACACGTGGGTGTTCCCCGGGCTTGCGGCCGGCACCCCGACGACGTCTCCCAGCCGCTCGGAATACCGCGCTCCCATGAAGGTGCGGGTGCCGATCTCGTCGGCGAACCGGGCGAACTTGGCCAGCAGGACGGCTGCCTGCAGCTCGTCGAGCCGGCCGTTGATCCCGATGAACCCGTGGCGGTAGCGGTCCGCCTGGCCGTGGTTGCGCAGCGCGCGGAGACGCTCGCCGACCGCCTCGTCCGACGTGAACACCATCCCGCCGTCGCCGTAGCAGCCGAGCGGCTTGGAGGGGAAGAAGGACGTCGTCCCGACGTGCGGCCACCCGCAGGACCGGCGGCCGTTCCGCTCCGCCCCGAACGACTGCGCGCCGTCCTCGATGACGACCAGCCCGTATTCCCGCCCGAGATCCACGATCCGTTCCATCTCGGCGCACTGCCCGTAGAGACCGACCGCGATGATCGCGCGGGTCTTCCTGGTGACCGCTTCCTCGATCCGGTCCGGATCGATGTTGTACGTGGTCGGATCGATGTCCACGAACACGGGCGTCGCGCCCGCAAGCGCAACCGCCTCGGCCGTAGCGACGAAGGTGAACGGCGTCGTCACGACCTCGTCCCCCGCCCCGATGCCGAACGCCATCAGGGCGAGCAGAAGGGCGTCCGTTCCGGAGGAGCAGCCCACGGCGCGCCGCGCTCCGACGAACGAGCCCAGACGACCCTCCAGCGCTTCGCCTTTCGGACCGAGGATAAAGCGCGAGGAGGCCAGCACCTCCTCCATCTCCGCCCGGATGGACGTCTCGTAGGCGCGGAACTGGGACGCAAGGTCGATGAACGGAATCGTGATGGGCCTGCTCCTCGCAATTCCTTTTGGCTGCCGCCGAACCGCGTTCTTTCGCGCACCCAAGCCCGTACGCCTGCGGCATTCTAGTACATGGCGAACGGTGCCGCAACGGGCGCCCGGAATCGATCGGGCGCGGGCCCGATTTCCTCGCCCTTGTGCGGCGATTTCTGATATAAGAGTAGGGTTTCGGAGGGATGGCCGAGCGGCTGAAGGCGGCGGTCTTGAAAACCGCTGAAGCGCAAGCTTCCGTAGGTTCGAATCCTACTCCCTCCGCCAGGGAGTTTGACAACGGAGGACCATGGATTCGAACCCGAGCCCGCCGCCGACCGAGTAGGGAGGATAAGCGCGACCTTGGGAGCGCGGTAGGCGGGCGAGGCGTCCGGGAGGGCGAAGGCGCGACCGCCTAAACCTCATCGGTCAAATCCTACTCCCTCCGCCATCCTCTTCCACCCGAGGGTCGACCGCGATGGCAGGGAATGGTGCGCTTCGGAGGATGTCCGGCGGAGCCTTGCACAGGTCTCGCAGGATTTGCGGGCGAAGGCGGACATGCGATGGATGACGTTCCCGCGACCCCCGGGGGACGTTTCTGCAAAGCGGGGACACTCGCGTAGCCCGGGGACGCTCCTGAGCCGGCCGATGAGAACAGCCAGGAACGTCCCCGGTTTGGCCGGGAATGTCCCCGGTTCACGCAGCACGGAGAGGTGGCCGAGTCGGCTGAAGGCAACCGCCTGCTAAGCGGTTGTACGGCGAAAACCGTACCGAGGGTTCGAATCCCTCCCTCTCCGCCACATGAGGGACATTCCCGGCTGCCCCACCGGGGGGCGTTCCTGCGAAGCGGGGACACTCCCGCGTCGGGAAAAGAGAAAAGCCGGGAATGTCCCCGGTTCACGCAGAACGGAGAGGTGTCCGAGCTGGCCGAAGGAACGCGACTGGAAATCGCGTAGGCGGCTAAACCCCGCCTCGAGGGTTCGAATCCCTCCCTCTCCGCCACATGGGGGACACTCCCGTACCCCGGGGACGTTCCTGGCTGTTCGCTTTGCCGGACTCAGGAGCGTCCCCGGGGTACGGGAGTGTCCCCCGCCAATGTTCCGGGAAGGATTCGAACCGAGGCCAAGCGCCGACGACACCCATGGACGGGCAAGTGCCGCGGGCGCATGGATGCGCAGGAGCGGCGCAGGTGCGCCGATGACCGATGAGCAAGGAGGAAAACCGATGAAGAAGCTGTCCCTGGCATTCGCAGCGCTGCTGGCGATCTCGCTTGCGGGAACTTCCTGCGGGAAAAAGGAACCGGCGCCGCCGCCGATGCAGCAAGGGGCCGCCGGGCAGCAGGCGTCGCCCCACGGGACGACGGGCGCCGTCGCGCCGAAGGAAGTCGTCGTGCCCCAGGAGGTCAAGGGGGCGTGGAAGGGCGTGACGATCGAGGTGGAATACAAGAAGACGAAGACCCGCAAGCGGTTTACCGTACCGCTGCATTCCGACTTTCGCGTGCCCGAGACCGACCTGACCCTGAAC
>CAYWOT010000173.1:0-5594 GCA_964459975.1 uncultured bacterium | reverse complement strand
CTTTTTCTTCAGGATCTCCTCCCGCAGCGTGGTCAGGTGCGCAAGCCAGCGCAGCGAAAGCCGGGGCAGCCGCAGGACCTTCATCGCCAACCCCGTCGGCGGCATGTCCAGGATCATCACGTCGACGTCCCGCCCCGTCCGCCGGTAGTGCTCGAACCCGAGGATCACGCCGTACTCCTCGATGCCGGGGGAGTCGCGCAGGACGTCGAGCCAGTGGTCCAGGTTGAAGGCCGAATGGTAGTTGTAGGCACGCCTTACGTGGTCCTGCACCGAATGAAGGTACTGCTCGACCCAGCGCCGCTGGTCCACTTCGGCCACCCGGAGGCGCTCGGCGACTTCCTGCGGGTGATCGGAGAAGGACCGCTCGAAGATGTCGGCCTGGTTATGCGCCGGGTCGAGGGACAGGAGCAGCACGCGCTGTCCGTGCGCCGCCAAATAGCAGGCGGCAAGGGCGGACGCGGTCGACTTGCCCGTGCCGCCCTTGCCCAGAAAGAAAAGGAACCGCCGCGGACCTCCCGCGGTCTCAGAGGACATTGAGGGTCGAAAAGAGCTCGGCCAGCGGATCGCTGGCGGTATTCACCTTGTCGAGCATCAATAGGAGTTCCCGCTCCATCAGCGGGAGCAGCTCGAGGCTCAGCTGCATCGGCGGGCTCGGGAGCCCGCAGAACGCTCCGAGCGTCAGAAGCCCGAAGATGTTCTCCATCTCCCGCGCCTCCCACTCCAGCGTCCCGCTGGCCTCGGCCCGCGCCGTCGCGTCCATCAGCCGCCACCACGTCCGCAGCTTATTCCCGAGCCCTTCCCCCGCCACGTCCGGCTTGCTCCTGCGCTACTTCGCGGCGTCGGCCGCGAGCGTCGGCGTTCCGCCCAGCGTCGCGGAGAACCGGAGCACGCCCTCGACGACCACCCAGAACGCGATGAGGAGGACCACGGCGTTGATCACCTGCAGCAGGACGTTGCCCTGGGACATGTACATCCCCTGGTTGATGATGAGCGCCCAGAAGGTCATCACGATCATGAACCCCGCCGGGACCGCGGTGAGGATCCATCCCCACGTTCCCCGCTGCCGGAGGTAGAGCGTGATGACGGTGAGCACCAGGGCCGCCAGCACCTGGTTGACCGCGCCGAACAGCGGCCACAGCGCGAGCGCACCCTTCCCTCCGGCGCCGGTGGAAAACGCGACCACCGCGGCCGCGGCGACCGCCACGAAGGTCGCCACGAACTTGTTGCGAAACGACTCGAAGCCCAGACTCGTGAACAACTCGGTGAGGATGTAGCGCTGGATGCGGGTGGCCGTGTCGAGGGAGGTCCCCGCGAAGGACGCCACGAACACGCCCATGATCACGATGGCCAGGTAATGCGGCAGGCCGAAGGTCTCCATCATGTTCGCCGAACCGACGACGAAGGCGCTCACCTTCGAGCCCAGGCCCGCGGCGGCGGTCCAGGAGGCGTAGTGGGCCGTCCAGGCGCCCGTGCCCGCCAGGGCCGCGCCCGCATTGGTGGTATAGCCCAGGCCGATGCCCGCGCAGGTGGCGATGATCACGAGCAGCGACAGGGTCGACTCGGTCAGCATTCCGCCATAGCCGACGAACAGCGAGTCCGTCTCGCTGGCGACCTGCTTCGCCGAGGTCCCCGACGAGACCAGCGCGTGGAAGCCGCTGATGGCGCCGCAGGCGATCGTGATGAACAGGAACGGCCACATGCTGGGCGCTGCCGCCGGCGAGGTCTGCACCGCCGGCGCGACGAACGCGATCTGGGTGGTGAATGCCGCGACGACCACCCCGAGCATCAAGAGCGCCATGGCGATCACCAGCTCGTGGCTGTTGATGAAGTCGCGCGGCTGGAGCAGCGTGGTCACCGGCAATACCGACGCAACGAACGCGTAGGCCAAAAGGATCAGCGTCCAGGTGCCGGTCGCCGGGATTCCGGCGACCGTCGGCATGGAGATCGGCGCGTTGGCTCCCCACCAGATGGTGAGGTACATGGCCGCAATCGCTACGATCGACCAGACCAGCACGCTCGCGCCGCGCTTGTACACCGCCCAGCCCAGCGCCACCGCGATGGGAATCTCCAGCCACACCGGCAGGACCGAACCGGGATACATCGCGAAGATGATCGCGATCACCAGCCCGAAGACGGCGGTGAGGATCAGAAGCTCCAGGAAGACGATGACGAAGAAGATGAGGCGGGTGCGGGCGTTGATGTACTTGGAGGTGAACTCCGACACGGACTTGCCCTGGTTGCGCATCGAGATGATCAGAGCGCCGAAGTCGTGCACGGCCCCCATGACGATGGAGCCGACGAAGACCCACAGCAGGGCCGGCACCCATCCCCAGATGACGGCGATCGCCGGCCCCACGATCGGGCCGGTCCCCGCGATGAAGGTAAAGTGGTGTCCGAAGATCACCTCTTTTTTCGTGGGAACGAAGTCGACCCCGTCCTCGAGCTCGCGGGAGGGCACCTTCGCGTCAACCGCCAGCTGGAAGATCTTGCTCCCGAGGTAGCGTCCATAGAAGCGGTAGGCCAGGATATACCCGACGAACGCAACGATCATGACCAGTAACGCGTCCATGCCCACCTCCCTTGGCTGATGTTGAGTGCGGCGGATCGCCTCTCGACAACAAACCACGAGCCATGGAAACGCGGGATGAAAAAGAGCAAAACACCCGACGCCGAAGTCCTTTCGAGATGCGGCGCTTCGCTGCCGAAACCGGCCGGATCGGCCAGAAAGGATATTGTCTGTATACAGCATGCAGTTTCGGTTGGCAAATCCGTTTTCCCGGCTATTCCGCCGTCGCCGGTCCCTGGGCAAGGGGCCGGAAACACCGCTGTTTTGGCCATGGATCCCAACGCGTTTCTCCTGATGCGCGCCGAAGGGGGATGGTCGTCGCGACGCCGACCCGGACAGGGTTTCCGGGAGGCCCGCGATCGTCGCGCCATGCTCGTCCAGGGCACTCCGTCGACGGTGCCGTCTGCAAGATTCATTCGTTCCGTCCGCGCGCCGAAAAGAGTTCGGGAACCCGGTCCTTTCGGACTTTCCCCATCGCGTTTCGGGGAAGCTCCGGAACGACCACGATCCGCTTGGGGCACTTGTACGGCGCCAGCCGTCCCCGGCAATAGGCGACCAAGGCTTCCGGCGGGCCGGCGACGCTTCTCTCCCGGAGCGCCACGGCGGCGGCGACGGTCTCGCCGAAGTCCTCGTCGGGCAGACCGACCACCGCCGACTCTTTCACGGCGTCGTGGCCGTCCAGGACGTTCTCGATCTCCTTCGGGTACACGTTGTATCCGCCGGTGATGATCACCTCCTTCGCCCTGCCCACCAGGTAGAGCCTCATTCCGTCCTCCGGGTCCTGAAACCCCAGGTCTCCCGACCGGAACCAGCCGTCCACGAACGACTCCCGCGTCTTTTCGGGCATCCCCCAATATCCGAGGAACACGTTGTCCCCCCGGATCCACACCTCTCCCACCTGTCCGGCCGGAACGTCGTCCCCGGCGTTCCCCACCACCCGCACCTCGACTCCTGCGAGCGGATACCCCACGCTTCCCGCCTTCCGCCCGGCGGGATCGACGAGGTTGGACGTGTTCATGCCGGTCTCCGTCATCCCGTAACGCTCCAGGATTCGGAGTCCCGTTGCACGCTCGAACCGGAGGAAAAGAACGTCGGAGAGGGGCGCGGAACCCGAGATGAAAAGCCGCATGGCGCGCAGATCGGGCTTTCTCTCCATCCCCTCCCACTCGTTCACGAGCCGCCGGTACATCGTGGGGACTCCCATGAAGAGCGTGCATCGGTCCTTTTCGAGCGTCTTCCAAACCCTCGCCGGATCGAACCGCTCCTGCATGACGATCGTGGAGCCGGCGTAGAGGCTTCCGTGCGTCGCGACATTCAATCCGTGCGCATGGAACAGGGGAAGCGTGTGGAGGAGGACGTCCTCTTCCGTCCAGTCCCAGGCGGTCTCCAAGGCCAGCATGTTCGAGACGAGGTTGCGGTGCGTGATCATCGCGCCCTTGGACCGGCCGGTCGTCCCCGACGTGTAACAGAGCATCGCCGCGTCGTCGCCGCCGGCCGGATACGCGCGGGAAAACCGCTCGGGCGCGCGGGCCAGGCGCCGCGGAAGACTGTCCGCCCCTTCCCGTTCCTCCCCGTCGGCGAGAAGCACGCGGACTCCCGGCAGGCGCCCGACCGCATCCGCCGCGCGCTCGAGCCGCGCGGCGTCGGTCACGTACAGCGAGCTGCCGGAATCCGCCAGGAAATATTCGATCTCTTCCCCGCGGTATTCGGAGTTGAGGGGCAGGGTGACCGCCCCGATCGACAGCACGGCGAGGTGCAGGAAGAGGACCTCGACCCGCTTCGGAAGCTGAAGGGCGACGCGGTCGCCCTTCCCGACCCCGCACCCGCGGAGCACGGCGGCGTGCCGCTCCACCTCCCGGTCGAACTCGCCGTACGCGTACCGCTCGCCTTCGAACACGACGGCGGGCTTTTCGGCGTGCTTCTTCGCCGCTTCGGCGAGCAGCTTCGCAAGGTTCACGGTCCCCTCCCCCGGCCTGGGCAAAAAGGCCGGTCCTGTCTTTGTCCGCCAACCCGATGATATCGCCTCTTCCGGCACCCCGCGGCACCCCCGCGCGCAAAAAGGCGCTTGGCAACGGGACGGCCGATGATGTGTACTATCGACCGAGGAAGACGGTCCCGGACATCAGCGGGGGGCGCGCTGCCGGCGGGCCCCCGAGGGAATTCCACACGAAAAGGAGGACCGAGACGTGAAGAAGGCGATGTTCATCTTGGTTGCCGTGACGTTTCTGACCGGGGTCTCCGCCGCAGCCGCGACGACCGCGGGGGACGACGTGCCGAAGGTCGTGGAGCTGGGAAGCCTGTCGAAGGTCTACGAGCCGGTGGAACTCGACCACGCGGAACATATTTCCATGGCCGGCGGCTGCGAGGAGTGCCACCACCAGCACCGGGGGATGCAGGTCCGATCCTGCTCGGCCTGCCACAAGATCGATTCTTCCTTCTTCAAGAAGAACGCGGAGCAGGGCGCACTCAAGGCCTGCGCGGAGTGCCATCCGGTCTCGAACCGCCCCGGGGCCGAGGAACGCCTCACGCTCAAGGCCGCATACCATCAGGCATGCTTCAAGTGCCACGCGGAGCAGGTGGGAGGGAAGCCCAAGGGGTGCACCGACCTGTGCCACGCGCTCAAGCGGAAGTGAGGCGCTGACCCGGCCGGGAAGGGGTCTCGCCCCTCGGCCCGCCGGCGGCCCTGCGAACCGGCCCGCTTCCGTTTTCCGGCTTTCGCGCCAGGACGTAGGCCGCCTCGGTGTAGTCCGAAGTACGGTATCCGCTGGAGCCGGCGAGCCGCGCGTCCGAAAGGCCCGCGGCCCGCAATCCTTCCAGGTAGGCCCTACCCGGTACGGCGCCGCTGACTCACCCGGACCAGGCGAATTCATCGGTCCGGAGATCTTCCGGCAGATCCTTGACGAGGATCAGGTCCGCCGCCTGGAACCGGCCGCCCGGACGCAGGACCCTGGCGATTTCCGCGAAGGCGGACACCTTGCACGCCGCAAGGTTGAGGACGCCGTTGGAAATCACCAGATCGGCCCAGTCC
>CAYWOT010000172.1:0-5748 GCA_964459975.1 uncultured bacterium | reverse complement strand
CCCGTCGGCCCCGCGCCTCGAGCCATTCGCAAAGCTCGGACACGATCGTTGCGGCGCGCGGGTCGACGTGCTTGGCCATGATGCCGGCGCACTTCATCGTGGATCGGCCGCTACTTCCCCATCTTCTCCGTCACCGACCGGACCTTCCCCTCGATGGACCCCGCCTTGTCGCGGCGGTCGTCGATCTTGATCGACGTCGACACGCGGACCGCCCCCTGGGTGAACGGCACCTCGTGCATCCGCCGCACGACCGACAGGATCGCGTCGAGGTCTCCCTCGATGATCGTCCCCATGGCCGTGAGCTGGCATGTCAGCCCGCTCTCCCGGAGGACCTTCTCCACGCCCGCCACGTAGCGCGACAGGCTCGTCGAGGCGGTTCCCAGAGGCGCGATGGTGACGAAGACGACGGCCATGGTCCAGAACGTATCACGTTCGCGTGGTTCATTTCCACCACGAGTCGAGGTTGGGACGGGGAAACACGGGCTTCTCCTTGCCGCCCCCGGACGGCTCCGGCCGTCTTCCGGCGGCCAGCCGGGACGCGATCTCCTTCAGGAACGCCGGCTCGAACGTCCCTTTCGAGGGACACGGAAGCCACTCGACGAAGCGGTCTCCGGCGTATACCGACGCCCGGTACGTCGCGTCCACCTTGACCGAGACCTCGCCCGCGCCGGTCCGGGACAGCGCGATCGCGTAGGTTCCCGTCAGCTGCCGGAAGCCGCGTCCGCGCCCCGGCGAGCCGCAGAGACAATAGCGCGAATCGTAGCGGCCGACGTCGAACCGGCGCAGCTCGATGGCGTCGTCTTCCGCCGTGATCGTTCCGGACATTCGGCGCGCGGAGGTGACCCGGATATTCCGGTCGGACAGGATGTCCTGCACCGCGAACCAGACATCCTCGAAGCGCGCCTTGTACAGGCGGGAATCCTGGATGGACTTCCGGGGAGGGGGAAAGGAGGCGCATCCGCCGACCCAGCCGGCGGTCACGACCGCCAGGAATGCGACCACTGCCACCCGCCGGATATTCCCCATGGTGTTCCCCTTTCCCGGGTTTTTCGCGCGGTTTGTCTCCCCGCGCTCCGTGAGGGATAATATCCCGAAAGGAAACCGGACGAAAGATGTCACCGCCCCGTCACCCGCCTTCGCTGTTCCCCCGCCTTCCCGGCGGAGGGCGGGACGCGGTCTCGCCCACGGCGCCGCTGGCCGACCGGATGCGCCCGACCTCCCTCGATGCGTTTGTCGGACAGGAGGCGATCCTCGGGAAGGGAAAATTCCTGACGTCGGTCCTCGCGGCGCGGCCGCTGCCCTCGCTCATCTTCTGGGGTCCGCCCGGATCCGGAAAGACGACGCTCGCCCGCATCGTCGCCGCCGAGACGGACGCGGTCTTTCTGCCGTTTTCCGCCGTCCTCGCGGGCATCAAGGAGATCAAGGACGCGCTGGCGGACCTCCGGAAGACCCGCACGGACGCCGACCGGCCCGCGATCCTGTTCATCGATGAGATCCACCGGTTCAACAAGGCGCAACAGGACGCCCTGCTTCCGTTCGTCGAAAAGGGAACGGTCACCCTGTTCGGGACCACGACGGAAAATCCTTCCTTCGAACTTCGGGGCGCGCTGCTCTCCCGCTGCCGGGTGCTGGTCCTGGAACCCCTCTCTCCCGACGAGCTCGCCGCCGTCGTTCGCCGGGGGCTTACGGACCGGGACCGCGGGCTCGGGAAAACGGAGGAGTTTCTCGAACGGGACGCCTGCCGCCACATCGTGGAGATCGCCGACGGCGACGCGCGCGTCGCGCTCAACGCGCTGGAGGCGGCCGTCGCGATCGCCGACAACCGGGGGTTGTCGTGCGTGGACGTAGCCGTGGCCGAGGAGGCGCTCCGCACGAAAGCGCTGCTCTACGACAAGGACGGAGAGGAGCATTACAACCTGATCTCCGTCTTTCACAAGAGCCTGCGGGGCTCGGATCCGGACGCCTCCCTGTACTGGCTGGCGCGGATGCTCGCCGGCGGAGAAAACCCCCTCTACGTCGCCCGACGGATGATCCGGTTCGCGTCGGAGGACGTGGGAAATGCCGCACCGGGCGCGCTCTCGGTCGCCCTGGCCGCCGCCGAAGCGTACCGAACGCTGGGAAGTCCCGAGGGCGAGCTCGCCCTGGCGCAGGCCGCCGTCTACCTGGCCACCGCCCCGAAGAGCAACCGCGTCTACGTCGCGTTCTCCCGCGCCATGCACGACGCGAAGACGCTGGGAGCCCGCGCGGTGCCCCCCCGGTTCCGGAACGCGCCGACGCAGATGATGAAGGAGCTGGGGTACGGGGAGGGGTACCGGTATCCGCACGACTTTGCGGACGCGTTCGTTCCCGAGGAATATTTCCCGGAATCGCTGGGCAGGCGAACGTACTACGAACCGTCCGACGCCGGCCACGAAAAGGTCATCGCCGACCGGCTGAAAGCCTGGTGGGGGGCCCTTCGAAAACGGTAGGCCGGCCGCTCGCCGCGGCCGGCCCCGAAGGCGTTCCGTCGGTTCGAACGTCCTCGCCGCGTCACTCCTTCCAATGGATGCACGCGGCGGGACACATGTCCATCGCTTCCTGGATCTCGGCCTCGCCAGCGCCGTTGGGGTCGAACACCTCGGCCTTGTTGAACTCGTCGAAGCGAAACACGGTAGGCACGTTCTCCACGCAGACGCCGCACTCCGTACACTCTTCCTGGACGACGTAGGGAACTCGGGCCATCCTCTTCCTCCCGCCAGCGATTTTGGGCTACGATGACCATTATACGGGAAACGTTCCGACGGAATGAGGGGAGGATGCGTGAAGAGCCCGAACGCCGCCTGCGAAACGGCCGATCCCGTGGAAAAGGATCCCGCTTCGCGGGAGGACGCCGATCCGGAGGCCCGGCCCCGAGACTATGACGTCGTCGTGGTCGGCGGCGGCCCGGCGGGGCTGGCGGCGGCATCCTTCTGCGGAAGGAAGCAGCTGCGGACGGCCGTCTTCGAAGGCGACTCCTGGGGGGGCATCCTCACCCGCTGGTGCCCGGACAAGCGGATCGCCAACTACCCGGGAGTGCCCTCGGGGATTGCCGCCCGCGACCTCGCTCACCGGATCGTCGACGATGCGCGGCGCGCCGGCGTCGACCTGTTCGACGGACGCGTCGAGGAAATCACGTCCCACCGGCAGGTCGCGGCGGGGCCGGTCCGTGCGAAGGGGGAGGTGCTCATCCTTGCCAGCGGGAGCACCGCCACCGAGGCGGGAATCGTGGGGGAGCGGGAGTTCGCCGGGGCCCGCGACGGCGTCCATTACCTCGTCCGCGATCCCGCCGACTTCCGCGGCAAGGACGTGGTCGTCGTCGGAGGGGGCGAGAGCGGAATCTCGGTCGCCGAGCGGCTCTCCGGCGTCGCCGCCCGCATCACGCTCGTCCACAGGAAGTCCGCGCTCCGGACGTCGCGGGGCCTTCCCGAGGCGTTCGAGCAAGGCAGCGGGGTGCAGGTGCTTCTCGATTCGACCGTCGAAGAGGTTGCGGGAAACGACCGCGTCGAACAGGTTCGCCTGCGGAACGCCGGTACGGGAGAGGAAACGCTTCTGCGGGCCGACGCGGTGGTGATGACCATGGGGCGGAGGCCCAACACCTCCATCTTCCGGGACCTCGGCCTGGACGTGGACGAAAAAAGCCAGGTCCGGACCGACCGGTGGCAACGGACCAACGTCCCGGGCGTGCTCGCCGTCGGCGACGTTTCCTCGCACCTGAAGATGATCGTGACGGCCGTGGCTCAGGCGGCGGCCGCCGCCCATCAGGCCTTCCGGACCGTGCGGGCGCCGTACTGGGAGTAAGGTCCGTCGGGACGACGGGGATTCGCTTCCTTGCGAACGTTCGCTCCGGAAGGCGAGAACGACGTCGACGAACCGGCTGCCTGCGACCTTGACCCGCCTCGCCCGCCGGGGCTATCGTCAAGGCTGCACGGCCCGCACCCCGGGAGGAGGCGGCAGGTGCCCGAATTCCGCTACCAGGACCCGTTTCCGCTGGAAAAGGACGATACTCCGTACCGGCTCCTCACCCGGGAATACGTCTCGGTCTCCCGGTTCCGGGACCGGGATGTCCTCGTCGTCGACCCGGAAGGGCTTGCCGTGCTGGCCGCGGAGGCGATGCGCGACGTCTCGTTTCTCCTGCGCCCGGCGCACCTCGCCAAGGTTGCCGCGATCCTCTCCGACCCGGAGGCCTCCCCCAACGACCGCGGCGTCGCCGTGGCGATGCTCCGCAACGCCGAGGTCTCCGCGGAGTTCGTCCTCCCGTTTTGCCAGGACACGGGGACCGCGACGGTCATCGGCAAGAAGGGGCAGCAGGTCTGGACGGGCGCGCGCGACGAGGAGTTCCTCTCCCGGGGCATCTTCCGGACGTACACCGAGGAAAACTTGCGGTATTCCCAGACGATTCCCCTCACCCTGTACGAGGAGAAGAATTCCGGGGCCAATCTTCCCGCGCAGATCGACCTGTACGCCGTCGACGGCGCGGAATACCGGTTCCTCTTCGTCGCCAAGGGGGGCGGTTCGGCCAACAAGTCGTACCTGTTCCAGGAGACGAAAGCGCTCCTTACCCCCGAGGGGCTCGCAGCGTTCCTCACGGAGAAGATGAAGACGCTCGGAACGGCCGCCTGTCCCCCCTACCACCTCGCGTTCGCCGTGGGGGGAACCTCGGCCGAGGCGTGCCTCAAGACCGTCAAGCTCGCCTCCACCGGATACCTGGACCACCTCCCGACGACGGGCAACGAAGGCGGCAGGGCGTTCCGGGACCCGGAGCTGGAGGAGACACTGCTCCGGGCGGCCTACGACTCCGGGTACGGCGCCCAGTTCGGCGGCAAGTATTTCGCGCTCGACGTCCGCGTCGTGCGCCTCCCACGGCACGGAGCGTCGTGCCCGGTGGGGATGGGCGTTTCCTGCTCCGCGGACCGCAACGTCAAGGCGAAGATCGACGCCTGCGGGATCTGGCTCGAAGAGCTGGAGAGGAACCCGGGCCGGCTGATCCCCGAGCGGTACCGCGCCAGACACGAGCACGGCGTCGTCCGCATCGATCTCAACCGTCCGATGAAGGAGATCCTCGCCGACCTGTCCAAATATCCCGTGACCACGCAGCTCTCGCTCACCGGGACGCTCGTCGTCGCGCGCGACATCGCGCACGCACGGATCAAGGAGCGGCTCGACCGCGGCGAGGCGATGCCGCAGTATCTGAAGGACCACCCGGTCTACTACGCGGGTCCGGCCAAGACCCCTCCGGGGATGCCGTCGGGCTCCTTCGGCCCGACGACGGCCGGCCGAATGGACCCGTACGTGGAGCTGTTCCAGTCTCGCGGGGGGTCGCTCGTCATGATCGCCAAGGGGAACCGGAGCCGGCAGGTCACCGATGCCTGCAGGAAGCACGGCGGATTCTACCTGGGTTCCATCGGCGGGCCCGCCGCCCTGCTCGCCCGCGAGAACATCCGCAGGGTGGAGGTTCTCGAGTATCCCGAACTGGGGATGGAGGCAGTCTGGAAGATCGACGTCGTCGACTTTCCGGCCTTCATCCTCGTGGACGACAAGGGAAACGACTTCTTCTGCCGGATCGGCGCCTAGCGCGCCGTTTCACAAGCACGGCGACATACTCTTCTTACGTTGTCGGAAGGCGCAACGCCGTCGCGGCTCGTTGACGGGCGAGCCGCCGAGACGGGGTAGCCCTTGCGGGGGTCTGTCGCGACGAAGCGGGAGCCACGGACGGCGGAGCGAGAAGCGGCG
>CAYWOT010000171.1:0-5788 GCA_964459975.1 uncultured bacterium | reverse complement strand
GTCCCACGATCGAACGGAAACCAACGGTTTCGACCACTCAGGCATGGTTCCGGGACCAGAGCTTCCTCTTCCATCGAATACCGAAAGGCAGCCAGTTGTAGGCTCCCCGCAGCTTCAACCACGATTCGACGGGCCAGTCACGGGGCGAAATGTCCAGGCGGCCGAACAGGAATCCGGTCTCCGGGCGCCTATCCGCCAGCGGTTCGGCGGCGAACACCTTCTCGTACCCCGAATCCCTTGCCAGGGACAGGATCCCGACGTCGTACGCCCCGAATGGAAAGGCCAGGAAACGGACCGGCTTTCCGGTGATTCGTTCCAGGGTTCCCTTGGAATCGGCAAGCTCTCGCCGTGCTTCCGGCGCCGACGCGCCGGTCAGTCGCCGATGGCTCACCCCGTGCGAACCGACCGTCACCCCCGGAGGAAGATTCCGCAGCTCATCTTCTTCGATCAGCGTCTCTCCGGCGTAGGGATGGCTCGGATCGGTCACCCACGGCGGGTTCTTGCCCAGGCACCCGGAAGGGAAGAAGAGGGTCGCGGGAACACCCCGTTCTGCAAGGAAGGAGAGGCCGTTTTGCACGGTGGACCGAAAGCCGTCGTCGAACGTGATGGCGAAAAGACGGTTCCCCTCCACCCCGCCGTCCAGCTGCTCCAACGGGATGATTCTGCCCATCCCCGCCATTGTCTCCACCTGCCGGATGAACCGCGGAAGTCCGCCCGTGGGCACCGAATGATACATCAGGACGATGACCTGCCCCGTTCGGCTCGATCCGGAAGAGACGCCGAGTCGAAAGCGAAGCTCGGCCAGGGGGAGGTAGGCCACCGACAGAAGCAGCTTTACGATGCGATCCAGGAAAGCCGTCATGCTCACGGGTCACGCGCGGCAGGCGGGCCGAACCGTGCGGGATCGCCCGCGCGTGCGGCGAAGAGGCGGGATCAATGCCGGACGATGGACGCGGTCCACGCGAAACCGGCCCCGTTGGTCAAGACCATGACGACACTTCCATTTTGGATGAGACCGTCTTCCACAGCATCGACGTAGTTGATGACCATGTCGCTTTCCTGGACGTGTCCCCTCTCCCGCAATTTCCGGGTGTAGACCTTGTCGCGCGGGATGCCGGTCGATCGACAGAAATAATCCTGGTCCCAGGTCGAAAACGTCGGATAGACGAAAAGGTCGATATCGGTTTGCTTCAGCCCCGCCTTGCGCAGCACTCTTTCGATCAGCCGATTGAACATCGTGAAATTGATGAGGATGACACCGTCATTGAACTTCTTCATGTCGCAATGCATGTGAAAGAGCTTTTCGAGATCTTCCGAGTCTCCGCCCTGCCAGCGGCCCAGGCCGGGAACGTACCACACGTCGTGGAGACGACCGACCGAAATGACGTCGATCGCCAGGATCCTCGCCCGGTCGCAACCCTTCCTGAGAATCAGGGCGCTGCCCCCGTCGCTCGATACGGTGATGGGATAATAGGTCTTGTTCCGGTCGGGAGTCCTGTCGCCGGCGAACAACAGGACACGGCCGACGTTCTCCTCCGCCGACATCAGCGCGCACGCCGCTTCCAGCGCGAAATGATAGCTGGAGCATCCCCCTACTGTGACCGCGGTGCAGAATGCCTTCTCCGCTCCGATTTCCCGCTGGACGATCCCGGCGGCCGACCAGGTCGGCCCGATGAAATCCTGAGGGATGCTCGTAAAATCGATGATGACGTCGATCTCGCTGCCGGAGAGGTCGGCCTTTTCCAAGGCCCGCCGGACCGCCCGGATGGCGAGCGTCGAGGAAAGCTCCTCCGTGAAGTGAACCTCCTCGATGCCCACGTCACGCCGGAAGTCGATATTCTTGGCGAGGGTTCCAAAAGGGATATCTTCCTCCGCCAGGATCTGGGACACCTTTCGCTTGGTTTCGGGCAGAAAATACGCCTCCGCTTCGATCCCGATCGCGTCTCTCATCTTCCCTTCTCCGTCATCGGTCTACGTCCGTACGACCATCGCTCCGTACGCGAACCCCCAGCCGTGGGAGCACACCAGGGCCGGCCGGGACGGTCCATGCTTCCCCGAATCGATCCATTGCGACAAGTTGATCACGAAATCCGTCCCCTGGACATGGCCTATGCGCCGCCGGTTCCCTCCGAACGGGTCGTCGTCCGCGAACCCGGCCATTGCGGCGCACTCTTCCCGGTCCGCGGCAGAGATGTTGGGATTCACGACGATTGCGACGTCCTCCAGGCGGATCCCGGCCGTCCCGGCGGCGCGCTCCGCAACCTCCCGCAGGTTTCGACGGACCCCATCTCCCGAGCACCGTGCCGCATCGATCCGAAGGCCGTACAGGTCGAGCCTGCCGGGATTCGCCAGCCCCCCGCCGGGGATGAGGAACACGTCGTGGTTCCGCCCTTCGGACCACAGCTCGATCCCGACGATTTCGCAGCGCCCCGGTCCGCTTCGCACGAGGACGGCGCTTGCACCGTCGCCGAGGACGGTCAGGGGCCGCTCCCGACCGACGACGCGGTTCCCCGGGAGAGCCACGTCCGTCGCGATCAGAAGGGCTGTCCCGACTCTTCCGCTCCGGATCAGGGACGCCACGAATTTGAGCGCGACCAGGAAGTTCGTCGTCCCCGACCCTCCGAACCCCAGATTAAACGCATTCGCGAGCCCCAGCTCGTGCTGGATCACGTTGCTGATGCTCCACGACGGAACGACGTAGTCCTGCGGCAGGACCGAAAAGTCCACGACCGCGTCGATCTCGGCCGGTTTCACCCCTGCTTCGGCCATGCACGACACCGCAGCCTCCCTTGCCAGCCGCGTCGTCCACGCCCCTTCGAAGACGTGGACCTGTTCCATTCCCAGCGCATCGGCGGCCGCCCGGTCGTATTCCATTCCTTCCTGCCGAAACGCTTCGCGCACGGAGATCGTCCGCTCGGGAAGACGGACGGCGGTGCCGACGATCGAGACCGGCCGGTTTTCGTCTCTCATCGATTTCCTCTCTGGGAGCGTACGTGCGGGATCGACGCGAAACCGACAAGGGAATTCGGGCCCTTAGAGCGTCGCCTTGTTCTTCGGAAGCCGTTCCACCAGCGCCGCGATGCTGTTGATGTCCTGGAAGTGTTCCGGGACCAATTCGACGTCGGGGATCGAGACGCCATATTCGTTTTCCAGAAACGGGACCAGCATCTGAATTCCCATGGAATCGATGACGTCGCCGAGCAGCGGTTTGTCGTAGCCGAGGGAACCGGCGTCGTCCCGAAAATGGATCTCCTTCCGGATGAACTCGAGGATGGTTCGCTTGGTGGCTTCGCTCATCGCGTCCTCCCGACCTTCCGTTATGAATGGACCTTGCCGTTCGTCCAGCGCGACAGCCAGTGGACGGTTTCCGAAATGGCCTCGCCCTGGGTATCCATCGCCGTAAACGTGTGGTTCCCGTGCGGGATGATCCTGCACTCGCACGAATGCTCGATACCGGCCGTCACTTCGCGGAACTTCTCCCGGAATTCCGCGACGAGCACGTTGTCGAGTTCTCCATACACGAAGAGGACCGATCGCCCGGATCGGATATAGCCCGACAGCGCCGAGAAAAAGCGCTGGTGCCGATCCTGGCTCCACCGTTCCCTCGACACCAACGTCCAGAAGATCCCCCGCATATCCCGATAGATCAGCCCGAGGTTTCCTCCGCTCTCGAAATACCGTTTCCAGGCCTGCAGGCTCGTCGCCTTGCGCGCCCGGTCCCGGATCGACTGATACACCCCTTTTTTCGTCATCCAGCCGTCTTGCGGAGAGGTCATGTTCGGAGCGATCGAGATGATCGGCAGGGACCAGAGAATCAGGCCGTCGACCCGGTCGTCGAGGGATCCCGTCTTGAGGGCGACTCTCGCCCCGGCACAGACTCCGAACAGCGCGATCCGCTCGATCCGTTTCTCCTGCTTCAGGAAATCGACCGCGCGTCGGACATCCTCCGGATCGTGGACGTCGAAGTGGTTCTCCGCGATGGTTCCCTCGCTTTCGCCGATGCCCGGCAGGTCGATCCGCAGCACGGAATACCCGATGTCGCTCAGCAGCCGGGCGAGAACGACGTAGAGTCGATGCGGCCCCACGCGGTTCTGCATCCCGGAGTTCGCGAAGACGATGCCGAAATCGCGACTTCCGTTCTTCGCCGGATGAAAGATGCCGAACAGGCGGCACCCCCGGCTGCGGAAACGCACCGGCTCTTCCGAGAAGGTCAGGGTCCCGGTTCCTACCGACTGGCTATCCATTTCACCGTGGCCTCGCGCAGATGTTCCGGGCTGTAGAGCTGGTAATGCGCCCGCTGGTCCCAGTACAGCCTGTCCTCGCTGGTGAATATCGTGCACGTCTTCCCCCGTTCCCGGAAGCGATCGGCGAATGCGTCGTACGTCTCGACGGTTCGTCCTTCCGCGTTCGTCAGGCCGACGAAGGCGTCGCAATGGAACGCGGACCCTTCGGCGATCGACGTCATCGTCGAGAGGTACTCGTAGTACCTCTTCGTCAGATAGAATCCGTCGACGTCGATTTGCCCGTTTTGCTGAAGCTCCGCCATGAGCTGGTCCTTTGACGCCCGGTTCCGCCTGTCGAGAAAGCCGGAGAAGATCTTGTTGCGCAGCAGCGTTTCGGCGTACTCGGAGCCGTCCGGAATCGGAGACCAGAGAATGACATTCCGGATTTCGGGATCGATTCCCGCGTACTGGGCCGCGATGTTGGAACCGAGACGCACGCCGAACAGGGTAACCTCCTCGACCCCCGTTGTCTCCAAAAAGACCTTCTTCGCCCGCTCGAGATCCGACATCTGGGTTTCCCGGGACATCTCCTCGAAATTCCCTTCGCTGTCGCCGCAGCCGAAAAAATCGAATCGCATGGCGAAATACCCGTTCGCGCAAAGCAACCGGGCAAGACCCACCAGGATCCGATCGACCCGTTGTTTCTCTTCCGCGTACGGATGAAGGAAGATGACTCCCTTCTTGCCGGCTCGACGCTCGGGCGTGTGCAGGACTCCAAAAAGCTTTCCGTTCCCGCCGTCGAAGTAGGAGGGTTTTTCCATCACGCTCCACCGGGAAGAGTTCTGGAACCCGCATGCCGCACGAACGACGCTCCGCTTCTCAACCGCATGCTCTCCTATGTTCCAACGTGTAGTCTGGTCGGGTCACCTTGCTCTATACGGCAGTCCTTCGAAAAACCTGCCCGAAAATTTGATCCATGATCTTCGTGGTCCACACGATATCCCGGTACGAAAACGGAAGAGGTCCTTCTCCCCGAATCGATCGGTAAAAGGACTCGATCAGGATCTTCATACTGATATTCGAATGAAAGTCCCGCTTCATGAATTTCGACACGTTGCTGCCGAAGTTCCGAAGATACTGGCCGGAGAATCCCAGGGGCGGCACAAACTGGTTCAAGAAGCTCTTTAGCGACTTGCCGTGCAACTTGATGACCGTTTGATGATCTTCATCGACGATCAGGCCGTTATCGCCTCCGTACAGCCGAAACTGATGAAGGGACGGGTGCATTTGTGTGGAGAAGGTGAAGTAGGCGGTCGTGGATCTGTCGTCGGAAATGATTACGCGGAGTTCGTCGATGATATCGGTTTCGTGTATCTGCTGCAGCATCGGGCTCGTGAAGCCGTGCGAGATTACCGTGGGGTCGTCGGCGGGAAAATATTCGGCGATCTTGCTGATTCCGTGGCTGATCACGTTGTGCATCAGTTTGCCCGGAAGGTTCCGCGCCCAATGCTGCCGATCGCTCAGGAGCGCTTTCGCGTACGCCGGCTCGCCGAGGTTGTAGCCGA
>CAYWOT010000170.1:0-5802 GCA_964459975.1 uncultured bacterium | reverse complement strand
GCCTTCATGAAATCCTCGGTGAGCGCCACGGAGATGTTGAAGTTGTTCAGGCGGTCGTTCCGCGTCTTGCAGGAGACGAACTCGACGATGTCGGGATGATCGACGCGCAGGATTCCCATGTTCGCCCCGCGCCTCGTCCCCCCCTGCTTGATCGTTTCCGTGGCGGCGTCGAACACCGTCATGAAGGAGATCGGCCCCGACGAGATCCCCTTGGTGGACTTGACGACGTCGTGCTTCGGCCGCAGCCGGGAGAAGGAGAACCCGGTCCCGCCTCCGCTTTTGTGAATCAGCGCGGTGTTCTTCACCGCCTCGAAGATCGAATCCATCGAATCGTCGACGGGCAGGACGAAACAGGCGGAAAGCTGCTGCAGCTCCCGTCCCGCGTTCATCAGGGTCGGCGAGTTGGGCAGAAACTCGAGCCGGTTCATCATTGCGTAGAACCGCTCGGCCCACCGCAGCACGACCTCGGGAACGGCGCCGTAGTACAGTCCTTCCGCCGCCGCGATGTCGAAGGCGACGCGCGCCAGCATCTCCTCGGGCGTCTCGAGTTCGTCCCCTCCGCCGTCCTTCTTGAGGTACCGGCGCTCCAGGACCTTCCGGGCGTTCTCCGTGACGGGCATCGGCCCGTACTTCGCCTGCATCCGCTCGGCCCACTCCTTCGGGGGGCGGCCGGGAAGATCGCGGGTCGCGGAGGCGGCCTGTGCCTCCGCCTTGCCGGTTGCCGAACTGGAGGGGACCGATACCGAGAGATCCACGTCCATGGTCGCATCTCCCTTTCCGACGGATGTCGATTATGCAGCGTTTTTCGGTTGGTGGCGTATGTTGTGGTGGAAGCCCGACACGGATACAAGATATGGTGTCCGTTCCGGGCTGTCAAGGAAAAGGCGAGGGAAACCGGAAATTCGTGGAAACCCGCCGGGAGGCCGCGGCTTACAACCGGATAAAACGGAATTGTCCAAGCGGGTGCGCGCGAGCGGGCGTGTCGCCCCCTCTCCCAAGCCCGTCCTGCCCGCTTGGGATCTCCGGTGCACGTCCCCCGTCCCGCCCTTTGCCCCTTTTGCCGTCCAAGTCCGGTACCACGGTCTCGGGCCGCCCCATGCAATTCCCGCTGCGCGGTTGAATCGGCCCCCGGGAATTTTCCTCCCGCAGAGCTTTGGGCGGCGTGGAATTTTTCTACAGAAATTTTCAACACTGCCGATGTACATTTGGAGACAACCGAAAAAAAATCGTCTTGATTCTGTCGATATGTTGAAGTATGTATACAGTCGACAAAGCGCGGATGATTAGCAATAAGCCATCCACACCATTCCGGCTTACCGTCCAGGAGGGAAAACGCATGGTTCCCTTGCGTCGCGCGAAACTACGTCTGCTCGGCCTGACCGTTCTCGGCGCAATCTGGTTCGCGGCGCATCCGGCCACGTCGTGGGCGCTTTCCAACGGCGATTGCCTCGACTGTCACGGAGATCCGGGAATCCTCACGTGGTCCGCGGCGGAGAAGGCGGGCAACGTCGAGAAAGGGGGGCCGGTCCATCCCGCGCGGCACATCGGGCTGTTCCCCGGCATCTCCCTGCACGTCGACGCGGACGCGTTCAAGGCCTCCGTTCACGGGGATCTCTCGTGCACGGACTGCCATCAGGACGTGACCGGGCTTCCGCACAAGGCCCGGCTTTCGCTCGTCGACTGCTCCGGCTGCCACAGCAAGGCGGCGGCGGTGTTCGCCAAGAGTCGCCACGTGATCCGGCGGGGCGCGGAGACGGGGATCGACGCCCCCCGCTGTTCCGACTGTCACGGCGCGCATGCCATCCCCCCTTCGACGGTCTCGACATCGCCGGTCTATTACCGGAACGTGGCGGCGACCTGCACGCGGTGCCACGGGAACGAGCAGGTGGTCGCGAAAGGCGGAATCGCCATCCCCGGAGCGGCGCGCCTGTACGCGGAGAGCATTCACAACCGCGCCATCGTCGAGAAGGGGCTGAACAAATCGGCGACCTGCGTCGACTGCCACGGGTCGCACGACATCAAGGACAACCTCGATCCGTCCTCGCCCATCTTCCGCGCGAACATCCCCGCGACCTGCGGCAAGTGCCACTACGGGGTGTTCACGATCTACCGCGAGAGCGTGCACGGCGTGGCGCTGGCCCGCGGGGTCCCCGACGCGCCGGCGTGCAACGACTGCCATGGGGAACACGACATCCGGCAGGCCGCCGATCCGAACTCGCCCGTCTCCGTCATGGCGGTGTCCGAGAAGACCTGCCCCTCGTGCCACGCGGCCGAGAAGCTCTCCAGCCGGTACGGCGTGCCGATGGGGAAAGTGGAGGGATACCGGGAAAGCTTTCACGGCCTTTCCCAGCGGCTGGGGGACCGGACGGTGGCGAGCTGCTCGTCCTGCCACGGGGTCCACGAAATCTTCCCTTCGTCCGACCCGCGCTCCACCGTAAACCCGAAGAACCTCCCCGTGACGTGCGGCAAGTGCCATCCCGGCGCCACGGCGAATTTCGCGAAGGGGAACATCCACGCCGGGACCGGCGGCGCCGGAGCGACGATCAAATACTGGGTGCGGAATACCTACATCTGGCTGATCGTCCTCGTCATCGGCGGCATGGTGGCCCACAACGGCGCCGACTACTTCCGCAAGATGCAGGAGCGGTACCGGAAGCGGCGCGAGTGGGCGCATTCCGCCTACGTGCGCATGAACCGGACGGAGCGGATCCAGCACGTCCTGACGTTCAGCACGTTCATCGTCCTCGTGATCACGGGGTTCGCCCTCAAGTTCAAGTGGTCGATCCCGCTGCTCGGCGACCAGACCAACGTCTGGCTCCGCGGGACGCTGCACCGGCTGGCCGCCCTCATCATGGTGGGGACGTGCCTCTATCACCTCGCCTACGTGGTCTTCACGCAGAGGGGGCGCGACCAGTTCCTCCACATGATGCCCCGGCTCAAGGACGCCCACGACGTGGTCGGGATGCTGCGGTATTTCGCCGGGCTGTCCCCGCACCGGCCGAAGTTCGACCGGTACAGCTACGTGGAGAAGGCCGAGTACCTGGCCCTCGTGTGGGGGTCGATGGTCATGATCGTCACCGGGTTCATGCTCTGGTTCGAGAACACCACGCTCAAGCACATCCCGATGTGGGGGGTGGACGTGGCGACGCTCGTCCACTACTATGAGGCGATCCTGGCCACCCTGGCGATCCTCGTCTGGCACTTCTATTATGTGTTCGTCAACCCGGACTTCGCCCCGATGGCGTTCACCTGGATCGACGGAAAACTCTCGCGCGAGGAAATGGAACACGAGCATCCCCTCGAACTCGAAGAGATCGAGAAGGCGGGGGGAGCCGCCGAGGGGACCGCGCCGCCGACGACGAAGATGCTGACGGAGGAAGAATGAAACCGAACCGGATCGTTCTCGCCGCCGCGGCCGCCGCCGCGGTGCTCCTCTTCCTCTCCGGCCCCGCGCGAGCCAAAGGCCCGTCGGTCGGCGACTGTCTGGAATGCCATGGCGATTCCGGGATGGAGAAGTCCCTGCCCGACGGCCGGACGGTGTCGCTGTACGTGGACCGCGAGGCGTACGAGCAGTCCGTCCACGGCGGCGGCGCGTGCACCTCGTGCCACGTCGACGCCAGGGCGCCCCACGGTGCGCTGGCTCCGGTATCGTGCGGCCGGTGCCACGAGAATGCGGGCCGCTCGTACGCGATGAGCACCCACGGACAGGAGCGCGCGAAGGGGAACCGGGACGTTCCGGGGTGCGCCGACTGCCACGGGCGCCACGACATCCGCAGGCCGCAGGACCCCAAGGCCCGGACGTTCCGCCTGAACATCGTCTCGGTGTGCCTCGGGTGCCACGAGGACCGGGCGATCGAGAAGAAATACGGCCTGCCCGGTCAGCAGATGATGGAGGCGTACCGGAACAGCGTGCACGGGATGGCGCTCCGGCGGTCCGGTCTCCTGGGGGCCGCGGTCTGCACGGACTGCCACGGCAACCACGCGATCCTGCCGGGGGACCGTCCGCGCTCGTCGACCCATCGGCAGAACATTCCGACCCTGTGCGGGAAGTGCCATCCCGGGATCCTCGAGAAGTACGAGCGGAGCGTGCACGGCAAGGGACTGCGGGCCGGCATCAAGGAGTCTCCGGTCTGCACGGACTGCCACGGAGAGCACCGGATCACGAAGATCACCGATCCCACCTCGAAAGTGTTCGCGAAGAACATCCCCCAGACCTGCTCGTCCTGCCACGACAACGCGGGGATCGCCAGCCGCTACGCCCTCCCCATGAAGCGCTTTTCGACGTACATGGATTCGTTCCACGGGGTCGCGCTCCAGTACGGGATGACCACGGCGGCCAACTGCGCCTCCTGCCACGGGGTCCACGACATTCTGCCCTCCTCCGACCCGCGGTCCACCGTGAACAAGGCCAACCTTCCCCGGACCTGCGGGAAGTGCCACCCCAACGCGGGCGCGAACTTCGCCAAGGGACGCATCCACGTGGAGGTGACGCCGTCCAAGGCGATGGGGGTCTTCGCCGTTCGACTCTTCTACATCGTATTCATCTCCGTCCTCGTCCTTCTGTTCGTCCTCCACGTGGGCATGGACCTGCTGGGGAGGCGCCGCCGCCTGGAGGACAAGTCGGGGGGAGACCAGGGAGGAAAGCCGTGACCGCCGACCCGCGCCGTCCCGTATACGTGGAACGCATGCCGTTTCTGTTCCGCGTCCAGCACCTGCTCCTGATGGTGTCCCTGCTCGTGCTGGCCGTGACCGGCTTCGAGCTCATGTTCCACGACAACTGGCTCTCCCGCGTCCTCATCGGGCTCGAGGGGGGGGTCATCAACCGGGGGATCATCCACCGCGCGGCGGCCGTGGCGACGATGGCCCAGCTCGTCTACCACGCGTTCTACATGCTCCTGACCCGCGAGGGGAAGCAGGAATTCCGGGAGTTCCGGCTGACGCGGCGCGATTTCGCCGATTTCGTTCAGGCGACCCGGTTCAACCTGGGGCGGAGCGACGAGTATCCCAAGTTCGGAAAGTACGGGTACAAGGAGAAGTTCCAGTACTGGGGGACCACGATCGGCGTCATCCTCATCTCCGCGACGGGCATCATTCTGTGGGCGCAGACGTATTCCATGAGGATCCTGCCGAAATTCGTGCTGGACCTCACGCTCGTCATCCACGGCTACCAGGGGCTGCTCATCTTCGTCATCCTGCTGTTCTGGCACGTGTACATCGTCCACCTGCATCCTTCCGTGTTCCCGATGAACCCGGCGTGGCTGACGGGCAAGGTGAACGCGGAGTGGCTCCGCGAGGAGCATCCGCTCGAGTACGAGAAGCTCGAAGGAGACGGGGCGCCATGAGGAGGACGCTCGTCGCGGCCGCCGTCTTTGCGGCCCTGTTCACGGCCGCCGCGGCGCTACCCCCGCCGGCGCATGCCCGGCTCTCGCTCGAGAAGTGCACGCTGTGCCACGGGAAGCCGGAATACCGGAAGCTCCTCGTCGACGGCCGGATCCGGGACATGTTCGCCACGGCCGACAGCCTGAAAGGCTCGGTCCACGAGAAGAAGACGTGCGTCGACTGCCACTTCGACGTGAGCGAGATTCCCCATCGGCAGCGTCCCAAGCGCGTGGCCTGCACCCACTGCCACTACAAGGGCAACACGGAGGGCGCTCCCCAGTCGGACGCCTACCTCGACTATTTCGGCTCGGTCCACGGCAAAGCGATCGCCAACGGGAACGTGAAGGCGCCGCTGTGCCAGGACTGCCACGGGTCCCACAACATCCTCAAAGCCAAGGACCCGGGCTCGTCGGTCTCCCCGCG
>CAYWOT010000169.1:0-5804 GCA_964459975.1 uncultured bacterium | reverse complement strand
TTCCGGAAGCCGGTCGACGTACTGCCGAGGCAGCACGCAGCCGCCGCGGCACGCACGGCCGGCCGGCGTTTTGCCCTGGCGACCTTTACGCTGCTGTGCCTCCCCTACGAGGCGTTCTTCAGTGCGGATGCGATCGCGCGCACGGCCTGGCGGGTGCTGATCACGCACCGGCGCCTTCTGGAATGGAGGCCGTCGGCCGATCCGGACCGCAACCGCGGCGCGGACCTCGCAGCGTCCTTCCGGTCCATGTGGATCGCCCCCGCGATCGCAGCCGGCGTGGCGGTCCGCCTGGCGCTTTCGAGGCCGGGTGTGCTGGCCGTGGCCGGCCCGATCCTGGTTCTCTGGTTTGCCTCGCCCGCGGTCGCCTGGTGGCTCAGCAGGCCGCTCGTCCCCGGATCGCCCCGGCTCTCCGCCGACCAGACCCTCTTTCTTCGGAAGCTCGCGAGAAAGACGTGGGCGTTCTTCGAGATCTTCGTCGGGCCGGAAGACCATTGGCTGCCGCCGGACAGCTATCAGGAGTACCACGTCGCCGCGGTCGCGCACCGGACCTCGCCGACGAACATGGGACTCGCTTTGCTCGCGGACCTGTCCGCGTACGACTTCGGCTATCTGCCGGCGGGACGACTCCTTGAGCGCACGGCGGATACGCTTCGGACGATGGCAACCCTGGAACGGCACCAGGGCCACTTCTACAACTGGTACGACACGCAGTCCCTTCAGCCGCTGTCGCCTCGCTATGTTTCGACGGTGGACAGCGGGAACCTTGCGGGGCATCTGCTGACCTTGCGGGCGGGGCTGCTCGCGCTCGGCGATCACGCGATCCTGTGGCCGCGATGGGTGGAGGGTCTGCGCGACACGTTCGGAGTCCTTCTGGACGCTTCGGGAACTGCGGCCAAGTCCGAACTCGCGGGGCTTCGGAAGGATCTTGCGGCCACAGCAGGGTCCCCGCCGACGACGTTGTCGGCGGCCCGACAGTGCCTGGACCGGCTGACGACGTCCGCCGGGGAGGTGGTCCGTGCCCTGGAAAGCCACTCAGAGGGCTGGTCGCGGTGGTGGGCACGTGCTTTCGCAAGGCAATGCCGCAACCTCCTCGATGAACTGGCCTGTCTTGCACCGTGGCTCGCGACGCGGCCGGCCGCGGATGAACCGGGCGCCCCTCCCGGGGTCGACGAGATCCCGTCGCTGCGCCAATTGGCGCGACTGGCGGAACGGAGCGACTGGCCCGCTGCGATCCGGCCGCACATCGAGGAGGCGGGCCGGCGCGCCGCGGAACGGATCGCGGCGATCGACCGTCTTGCACGGCAGGTCGACGATCTCGCCCGCATGGACGTCGATTTCCTGTTCGACCCGACGCGCTGCCTGCTGGCCATCGGGTACAACGTGGGGGAGCGCAGGCGGGATGCGAGCTTCTACGATCTTCTGGCCTCGGAAGCGCGATTGTGCAGCTTCGTGGCGATTGCGCAGGGCCAGCTTCCGCAGGAGAGCTGGTTTGCCCTGGGGCGCCTGCTCACGGCCGCCGGGGGCGATCCGATCCTGCTGTCGTGGAGCGGCTCGATGTTCGAATATCTCATGCCGCTCCTGGTGATGCCGACCTACGAAGACACGCTCCTCGAGCGGACCTGCAGGGCGGCCGTTGCGAGGCAGATCCGGTACGGGGGGCAGCGCGGCGTGCCGTGGGGCATTTCGGAGTCGTGTTACAACATGGTCGACGCCCGTCTCACGTACCAATACCGCGCATTCGGCGTGCCCGGTCTGGGCCTCAAGCGGGGACTTGCCGAGGATCTCGTCGTCGCGCCGTATGCGTCCGCCCTCGCGTTGATGGTGGCGCCCGAGGAGGCCTGCCGGAATCTGCAGCGGCTCGCCGCGGAAGGAGCGGACGGAACATTCGGCCTGTACGAAGCCGTCGACTACACCCTTTCCCGTCAGCAACCCGGGCGATCGAGCACCGTCGTCCGGGCGTTCCTTGCGCATCACCAGGGCATGAGCCTCCTGTCGCTGGCGTCTCTGCTTCTTAATCGTCCGATGCAGAAGCGGTTCGCGTCGGATCCCCGGTTCCAGGCGACCACGCTGCTGCTCCAGGAGCGAGTTCCGAAGGCCACGGCGTTCGACTCGCCCGCCGCCGAACTTTCCGATCATCGGATGGTTCCCGAGAGTCTGACGACGCCGGTGCGCGCCTTCCGCAGCCCGGACACGCCGGTGCCGGAGGTTCATCTGCTGTCCAACGGCCGGTACCACGTGATGATCACGAACGCGGGGGGCGGGTACAGCCGCTGGAAGGACGTCGCGGTCACGCGCTGGCGGGAGGACGGCACCTGCGACGGCTGGGGCACGTTCTGTTACCTGCGCGACGTCGCCACCGGCGAATTCTGGTCGACCGCTTATCAGCCGACGCGCAGGCGATCGGAGAGCTACGAAGCAATCTTCTCGGAAACGCGGGCGGAATTCCGCCGCCGCGACCACGACTTCGACACGCACACGGAGATCGCGGTCTCTCCGGAGGACGACGTCGAGCTGCGCCGGATCCGCGTCACCAACGGCTCGCGGAAGCGCAGGGGGATCGAGGTGACGAGCTACGCGGAAGTCGTTCTGGCGGCGCCCCCCGCGGACGCGCTGCACCCGGCGTTCAGCAACCTCTTCGTCCAGACGGAGATCCTGCCAAGGCGCCGGGCGATCCTGTGCACCCGCCGACCCCGCTCCCGCGAGGAGCCGGTGCCGTGGATGTTTCACCTGATGGCCGTGCACGGCGGGGCGGACACCGGCGACGTCTCCTACGAGACCGACCGCGTGCGGTTCCTCGGCCGCGGCAACACGGTCGCCGATCCGCACGCGATGAGAGGACCCGCGGCGCTCTCGGGCGGTCAGGGGTCGGTTCTCGACCCGATCGTCGCGATCCGGCGTCGAGTCACGCTCGATCCGGGGGAATCGACGACGGTCGATATCGTCTCCGGCGTCGGCGAGACGCGCGACGCAGCCGCAGGCCTCGTAGGGAAATACCGGGACCGGCGTCTCGCGGATCGCGCCTTCGACCTGGCGTGGACGCACGGACAGGTGGTCCTGCAGCAGCTCAACGCCACGGAGACCGACGCGCAGGTCTACGGACACCTCGCTGGCTCCGTGCTCTATGCGGATTCCTCCCTGCGCGCCGACGCGAGCGTGCTTCTCAAGAACCGCCGCGGGCAATCCGGCCTGTGGGGCTATTCCATCTCCGGTGATCTTCCGATCGTGCTCGTGCAGATCGGCGATCCGCGCAACATCGACCTGGTGCGCCAGCTCGTGCAGGCCCACGCGTACTGGCGGTTGAAGGGGCTGGCGGTGGACCTGGTGATCTGGAACGAGGACCACGCCGGGTACCGGCAGCTTCTCCACGACCAGATCATGGGGCTCATCGCCGCGGGCGTCGAAGCCAACGTGACCGACCGTCCGGGCGGCATCTTCGTCCGCCCCGCGGAGCAGATGTCGGAGGAAGACCGTGTTCTGCTGCAGACGGTGGCCCGCGCCGTCTTCACCGACCGGCGGGGGACGCTGCGGGACCAGATTCACCGGCGACGCGCAACGGAGGTGCCGGCGCCGCGTTCTGCCTCGAACCGATCCGGCGGGGCGGAATCCGGTGCGGCCGCCGAGCTGCCCCGCCGCGACCTGATCTTCTTCAACGGGCTGGGAGGATTCACGCCGGATGGGCGCGAGTACGTGATCAGCACGGCGCACGGGCGGGTGACCCCGGCGCCGTGGGTGAACGTGCTGGCCAACCCGGACTTCGGAACCGTCGTCTCGGAAAGCGGCAATGCCTACACCTGGAGCGAGAACGCCCGCGAGTTTCGCCTGACTCCCTGGGACAACGACCCCGTGAGCGACTCGGGCGGAGAAGCGTTCTACCTGCGCGACGAGGAAAACGGCCGCTTCTGGTCCCCCACGCCGCTGCCGGTCCGGGGAGCTGCGCCCTACGTCAGCCGGCACGGATTCGGCTACAGCGTCTTCGAGCACACGGAGGACGGCATCCGCTCGGAGATGTGGGTGTACGTCGCCTTGGACGCGCCGGTGAAGTTCACGGTGTGGAAGGTGCGAAACGAATCCGGACGGCCCCGCAGGCTCTCCGCCACGGGATACGCGGAATGGGTGCTGGCGGACCTGCGGGCGAAGTCGGCCATGCACGTGGTGACGGAGGTCGAGCCCGGCAGCGGAGCGCTTTTCGCGCGCAATTCCTACAACACGGAGTTCACCGGGCGCGTCGCGTTCTTCGATGCGGGCGATGCGGCACAGACCGTGAGCGGCGACCGGGCCGAATTCCTCGGACGCAACGGCACGCTCCGGAGCCCGGCCGCCATGGCCCGAGCCGGACTCTCGGGCAGGGCGGGAGCCGGCCTGGACCCGTGCGCCGCGATCCAGGTTCCCTTCGACCTGGCCGACGGGGAGGAGCGGGAGATCGTCTTCATGCTCGGCGCTGGGCAAGACGCCGATGGCGCCTTGAGGCTGGTGCACCGCTTTCGCGGGTCGTCCGCGGCGCGCGGCGCGCTCGAGGCGGTGTGGGAGTACTGGAAGCACACCCTCGGCGCGGTCCAGGTGCAAACCCCGGACCCGTCGCTGAACGTCCTGGCCAACGGTTGGCTCCTGTACCAGACCCTGGCGTGCCGTCTCTGGGCGCGCAGCGGGTACTACCAGTCGGCGGGCGCGTTCGGTTTCCGTGACCAGCTGCAGGATTCGATGGCGCTCCTCCACGCCGCGCCGCGCCTCGCGCGCGAGCACCTGCTCCGCTGCGCGGCCCGCCAGTTTCTCGAGGGAGACGTCCAGCATTGGTGGCACCCGCCTTTGGGCCGGGGCGTGCGAACGCACTGTTCGGACGACCTCCTCTGGCTGCCGCTGGCGGCGTGCCGCTACGTCACGACCACGGGGGACACCGGGGTTCTGGACGAACCGGTTCCCTTCATCGAAGGCCGCTCGGTGAGCGCGGAGGAGGACTCGGTATACGATCTTCCCGGCCGGTCGGAAGAGACCGCTACCTTGTACGAGCACTGCGTGCGGGCCATCCGGAAGGGCATTACGACCGGGGAGCACGGCCTGCCGCTCATCGGCTCCGGCGACTGGAACGACGGCATGAACCTCGTGGGCAGACACGGCAAGGGCGAAAGCGTCTGGCTGGGATTTTTCCTTCATGACGTGCTCCTGCAGTTCGCCGAGGTTGCCGGTGCCCGCGGCGACCGGTCCTTCGCCGAAACGTGCCGGGCGGAGGCGGATCGGGTGCGCGGGAACATCGAGCGCAGCGGCTGGGACGGCGAGTGGTACCGCCGCGCCTACTTCGACGACGGATCGCCGCTCGGGTCGGCGGAAAATCCGGAATGCCGGATCGATTCGATCGCACAGAGCTGGTCGGTCCTGTCCGGGGCGGGAGATCCCGAGCGCTCGCGCATGGCGATGGAGGCGGTGGACCGGCACCTTGTTCGCCGGGACCGGGTCCTCGTTCAGCTCCTTAGCCCCCCCTTCGACAAATCGGACTTGGATCCCGGCTACATCAAGGGGTATGTCCCCGGGGTGCGCGAAAACGGCGGACAGTACACCCATGCGGCGATCTGGGCGGCGATGGCGTTCGCCGAACTGGGCGACGGCCGGCGTGCGTGGGAGCTGTCGGCGATGATCAACCCGGTGAGCCACGCGGGATCCGCGGAAGGGATCGCGAGCTACAAGGTGGAGCCGTACGTCGTCGCTGCCGACGTCTATGCGCTCTCACCCCACGTGGGCCGCGGCGGATGGACGTGGTATACGGGCTCGGCCGGCTGGATGTACCGGCTGATCGTGGAATCACTCCTGGGTCT
>CAYWOT010000168.1:0-5823 GCA_964459975.1 uncultured bacterium | reverse complement strand
AGCATCCCCGCAGAGCGGGGATTCCGCTCGTCGAGCGGAACCGGCAGCGAGCGGGCGCAAGATCGCGAGCGTAGCTGCTTAGGACACCCCCCGCGAGCCTTAGGGGCCTAACGGCATGAGCGGGGACACTCCTGAGTAGGAATGAAGAGAACAGCCAGGAGTGTCCCCGGAACCGCATCTTGCCGCCCCATAACGAGCTGCGCACCCCCCTTGGGCGGGGGCGTGTCTTCCGACGCGGAGGCACGGAGGCCGAGAGCGAGGAAGACCCGCAGCCGCAGCCGTGCAGGGACGCACGGCAAGGCGTCCCCGCGCAAGGGGTGGTGCGAGCGAGTTGGGGCGGCACGCTTACTCGTGGCGGAGGGCTTCGATGGGGTCGAGGCGCGACGCCTTGCGCGCCGGGTAGAATCCGAAGAAGACGCCGACGGCGGCGGAGAACCCGAACGCGACGAGGACCGCTCCGGGCGAGACGAGCGTCGACCAGCCGGCGAACCGGGAGATGAGCGCCGAGCCGCCGACCCCGGCGACGATTCCGATCGCCCCGCCCGCCGCAGACAGGAACGCCGCCTCGATCAGGAACTGGACCAGGATGTCCCGTTCCCGCGCCCCGACGGCGAGCCGGATCCCGATCTCGCGCGTCCGTTCGGTAACCGACACCAGCATGATGTTCATGATCCCGATCCCTCCGACGAGAAGCGAGACGGAGGCGATCGCCCCCAAAAGGAGGCTCATGATCCGCGTCGAGGCCTCCCTCACTGCAAGCATCTCGCTTAAGTTGCGCACGGAAAAGTCGTCGTCCCGGCCGGGGCCGATCCGGTGCCGCTGCCGCAGAAGGGAGACGATCTCCTGCTGCGCCGCGCCGACGCTGTCCGCGTCGACGGCCTGGGCGATGATCACGCCTACCGAGCCCACGTGGGCGCTCCCGCTCACCCGGTTCTGCACGGTGGTCACGGGAGCGAGGATCATGTCGTCCTGGTCCTGCCCCCGGAGCGATTGGCCCTTCTCGGCGAACAATCCGACGACCGTGAACGGGACCCGCTGGATCCGGATGATCGCGCCGACCGGGGACGCGTCCCCGAAAAGGTTGCGGGCCACCGTCTTGCCGATCACCGCGACCTTGGAGGACGCGTCGACTTCGTCGTCGGTGAAGAAGCGCCCGGCCGCGAGGTGATATTCGCGGATCGAGAAGTACTCGGGCGTCACCCCTTCGATCAGGGTGCTCCAGTTCTGGTTTCCGAATACGACCGGAGCGGTGGTCCGGATCGAGGGAGACGCCGCCCCGACCGCCGGGAGTTCCCTCCCGATCGCCTTCGCGTCGGCCATGGTGAGCGTCGGGGCCGAACCGAATCCCGACCGAAGGCCCCCCGAAGTCGTGCTCCCCGGAAGGATGAGGAGGAGGTTCGAGCCGATCGAGGAGATCTGGGCCGCGATCCGCTCGCTTGCGCCCGCGCCCACCGCCACCATCGCGATCACGGCGGCCACGCCGATCACCATGCCGAGCATGGTGAGGAACGAGCGCATCCGGTTCGCGCGCAGCGAGCGGTACGCGATCTTCCAGGCGGAGTAGAGATTCACGGCGCGTCCGGAGAGCCGCCGTCGCGGCCTCTCGCCTCCCCGGGCCGGTCGTCCTCGATCCGCCCGTCGCGGAACCGGACCACCCGTTTCGCGTACCGGGCGATTTCCGGGTCGTGGGTGACGAGCACGATCGTGATCCCCCGCTCTTCGTTGAGCGAGAGGAAGACCCCCATGATCTCCGCGCTGGTAGCCGTGTCGAGGTTTCCCGTGGGCTCGTCGGCGAGCAGAAGGGAGGGCGCGTTCACGATCGCCCGGGCGATCGCGACGCGCTGCTGCTGGCCTCCGGACATCTGGGTCGGGAGGTGATCTTCCCGGTCGAGGATCCCGAGCGCGGCCAGAGCGTCCCGCGCCCGCTCCCGCCGCTTCGCGGCCGGAACGGCCTCGTAGATCATCGGAAGCTCCACGTTCTCGAGCGCCGTCAGCCGCGGCAGCAGGTTGAACCCCTGAAAGACGAAGCCGATCTTCCCCCTCCGGACGCCGGCCAGGGCATCGCGTCCCAGCGCTTCGACTTCCTGTCCGTCGAGCCGGTACGCGCCCGCGCTCGGCCGGTCGAGGCAGCCGAGGATGTTCATCAGGGTCGATTTTCCCGACCCCGACGGGCCCATGACGGCGACGAACTCTCCTCGGCCGATGGAGAGCGACACTTCGCGGAGCGCATCGACGCTGACCGGACCCAGATGGTAGGTCTTGGAGACGCGTTCGATCTCGATCGCGGGAGCCGTCACGGCCGTCAGAACAACCTCATCCGGGGTCCCCGGCCGCCATTTCCCTTGTCGTTGCGAATCTGTTCGACCACCAGGGGCTCTCCCTCGCGCAGCGTTCCCTCGACGAGCTGCGTGAATCGCCCGTCGCTCACGCCCGTCCGGACGGACACCGGCCGGAGGCGGCCGTCCTTGTCGAGGCGGTAGACGCGCTGCCCCCCGGCGCCCTTCCTCGCCTCCGCCTTCTGCGGCGTCGCGGGGCGGAACCGAAGGGCGGAGTTCGGGATCTTGAGGACGTCGGCCAGGTCCCGCACGTGGATCGAGACGTTGGCGGTCATGCCCGGCTTGAGCAGCAGATCGCGGTTGTCGACGCGGACCACGACGTTGTAGGTCACGACGTTCTGCGTCACCACCGGAGAATTCCGCACCTGCACGACGACCCCGGCGAAGGTCCGCTGCGGATAGGCGTCGACGGTGAACGTCGCCCGCTGCCGCGTCGCCACCCGGCCGATGTCGGCTTCGTCGACGTTCGTGTCGATCTGCATCTTCGTGAGATCGCGCGCGATGGTGAACAGCGTGGGGGTCTGGAAGCTCGCCGCCACCGTCTGCCCGACATCCACGTTGCGGGAGATCACGATGCCGTCGACCGGGGAGTGGATGGTCGTGTACCGCAGGTTGGTCTCCGCCGCGGAGAGCGCTCCCTCGGCCTGCGCGACCTGCGCCTGGGCGCTCTTCTTCTGGGCGACGGCCGTCTCGTAGGCGGTCTGCGCCGAATCGACGTCGGCCTGGGCCACGAACCCGTCCTTCACGAGCTCCCGGTTGCGTCGGTAGGTCCGCTCGGCGTCGACCACGGCCACCTCGGTCCGCTGGAGCCCCGCGCGGGCGTTCTCCAGCCCCGCGCGGGCCTGGAGAACGGCCGCGTCGAACAGGCGGGGGTCGATCTGCGCGATGACCTGCCCCTTCGTCACCTTCGAGTTGAAGTCCACGAAGAGCTGCTGCAGCGTTCCCGACACCTGGCTTCCCACCTGGACGGTCGTGACGGCGTTGACGTTCCCCGTGGCGAGCACGGTCTCCGCGATCTCTCCCCGTTCGACCGGCTCCGTGCGGTAGAGAGGGGCCTTGCCGTTGCCGCGCGCGAAGAGCAGGTACGCCGCGACTACGGCGAAAAGCGCGGCCGCGGCGGCGAGCTTCGTCTTCATTGCGACTCCTTCCGTGCCATGCTTTCGACGGCCCGGTCGTCGATCCGGATCCCCTGCTTCTCCAGCAGCTCGCCGGTGCTCCGGTAAAAGCGCGTGATCGCGCCCTGGTACCCGACCCGCGCGCTCGTCAGCGCGTTCCGGGCCGCCACGTAATCCGCCTCGACTTCCAGGATGTTCTTGGTGGTCGCCAGGCCGAGCCTTCCGCGCTTGAGAAACGCGTCCAGGCGCGCCTTGCCCAGCGTCACTCCCTTTTTCGCCACGTCGATCGCGCGGTACTGCGTATCCATGTCGCGGATCGCGGAGCGCACGTCGAACCCGATCGACTCCGTAAGGTTCCGGATCTGCGCCTGTGCCTGGCGGGCTTTCAGCCGCGCCTCGGCCTCGTCGGCGCGCGCCGCGTCGTTCCCTAGGGGATACGAAAAGCCGAGCCCGATCGACCAGAACGGGGTCTCCGCCGTCGCCAGGTCGGAGACGGCGTCGCCGTACCCCGTCCCCAGGCCCCGAAGCCCGGCGGTACCCGTGACGGACAGCGAGGGAAGAGCCAGGTTCCGGGCGACCTTCGCCTGGAATTCGAGGCTTCGGACCGACAGCCGCGCGGCGCGAAGGTCGGGCCGCATCCGGAGCGCGGTGGTGATGGCCTGCGTCTCCGAGACCTCCACCCGCTCCTCGGACACGGGGGTCGCCGCGGAAAGGGTACCGGAACCCGGATAGTGGATGACGACGCGCAGCTTGTCGGCCTGCTGCCGGACGGCGTTCCGCGCCTCGAGCAGGTCCCGTTCCCGGCTGGCGACGCCGAACTCGGAATCGAGCAGCTCGATCGACGCGAGAACGCCCGCACGGACTCGCGCCTGGTTCTCCGCCTGGATCCGCCGGGCCAGGGCGAGGGACGCCTCCCGGGTCGCGAGGTCCTCGCGCGCCGCGACCAGCCCGAAGTACGCGTCCCTCGTGTTCGCGGCAACGGTCAGGGCCGCGGTCCGCCACGCCGCCAGCGAGGAGTCCTTCGCGTACGACGCCACGGTGATGTCCCGCTCGGTGACGTCCCTGCCGAGGCCCGACAGGAGCGGCTGGGAGAGGGAGAGGGAGAGCTCGGGCTCGACGGTCCGCGGGGAATCGGATCCCAGCGTCTGCCGGATCCACAGGTTCTGCGAAGAAAGGGACGCCGTGGCGCCCGTCGAGAGAAGCTGGTCGAGCGAGACGTCGGCGTCGAAGTACCGGTCCCGCTCCACGAACGACGCGTCCGGCACCAGCCTGACGTTCTCCCCGCGGTGGTCGACCAGGGCCGTAAGCCTCGGATTGTAGATCGCGCCCGCCCGCAGAATTCCGGTTTCCGCGATCGCAGGGTTGTACGTTTCCACCCGTAGACCCAGATTGTTCTCGATCGCCGTACGCACCGCCGTATCGAGCGAAATGGGGATTTCGCCGCCGGCGGATACGGCCGTCGGCACCGCCACAAGGAGAACGATCGCCACCAAGAAGGTGCGGGCCCGCGGGCGGCTCATCGCGCGGCCCTTCCTCCGGCGCGCCGCGCCCGGGCCATGGCCTTGAGGGCCCCCGAGGCGATGTGCGCCGCCGTCCGCTCGATCTCCGCCCCGTCGAACCGGACCCCCGGATAGAGCCGCGCGATGACGTGGCGGGCCTGCCGGTAGAACAGGCATTGCCCGAGAATGCTGAAGACGTGGCGCCGAACTTCCGCGTCGCCGGCGCGTTTCCCCACGATTTCGCGGACGAGGCCCCCCAGGGACTCGTGGAGGGGGCGGATCGCCCGGTCGATCACCTCGTCCAAGGCCCCCGTCGGCTCGACGATCTCCCGCGCCATGAGCTTCCCGAACCACGCCGGCCGGCCCTCGTCGAGGATTCGCAGGAGGAGGACCGCGACGAATCGGAGGAGCCGGACCGGGGCCGGTTCGCCCGCGCCCGACGCGTCCGCGTCGGGATATTTCCGGACCGCCTGCCGGTGGGCAAAGTCGAGCACGTCGGCGTACAGTTCCTCTTTACTCCGGAAATGGTAGTTCACCGACGCGGTGTTGACACCGGCGCGCCGGCAGATCTCGCGCACGGTCGCGCGGCGATAGCCGCGCTCCGCGAAGACTTCTCCGGCCGCGTCGAGCAGACGCTCCCGCGTCGGTTCGGAAAGCACCGCTCCCGTCCGCTGGGCCCGCGCCATCCTGGGGGTCGTGGTTTCAAACATGCGTTTGAAACAAGTGTATTGTCTCCGCGGGCCCTGTCAAGGGGGAACCGGCAAAGGACCGGCCGGGCGGGGGCACGGGCGAAGTCCGGGATTTGACAGCGGACCCGGGAAAAGGGTACCGTAATAGCTTTCCCGCCTTCATCTTACGCTGCCGGGAGGACGC
>CAYWOT010000167.1:0-5831 GCA_964459975.1 uncultured bacterium | reverse complement strand
CGCGGCGTAAGTCCCCTCAAGCGGACCGGCCGGGTGCCCGGGCCGATTCACCATCGCTGCGCCGCCTTGTCGCGAGGACGCTGCGGCGGGGACGAAGACGGCCTGCGGAGTCGTTGCGTCCGCGGTCGGAACTTTTCGGTTTTACCTCTGTCGTTCGAAATCCAGGACCAAGGCGATCCGGTCGAGATGGGTCTTCTCCTCCCCGGCGAGGGCCAGGAACACCTCCCGTGACCGTTCGTCCGCGACCGTTCTGCTCATCTTGATGTACCGGTCGAGCGCGTTGGCCTCCAGCGCCATCGCCAGCGCCAGGGCCTCCGACAGCGGTTTTTTCCGCACGAACTCCAGCGCCTCCTCCATCCGGATCCCCCCCTCGAGCAAGCCGCCGGGCTCGATTCCCGCCGGGGGGCCGGGGTCGGCTTCCGCCCCGGACGATCGGCGGTGCAGTTCGCGCAGGGCCGTCTTGTGCCGCTCTTCGGCGCGGGCCAGCGACTGGAACACCGACGCGACGTTCCCGCCCAGGGCGTCCCGGGCGACGGTTTCGTAAAAGATCCGGTTGCCCTCCTCGAGAGCGAACGAAAGAGCGATCAGCTCCTGCGCCCCCGAAGCGCCGGAGAAGTACGCCATGCCGGCGTCGTACTCCCCGTTCGCCCCCTGCCTGCTCCACGCGTTGAATCCGCCCTGCATGCTGTGGACTTCCGGGAACCCGGCGTCGCCTAACAGCGTCGCGGCGACGCGACTGCGCACTCCCGACCTGCAATACGTGATGCACGGTTTTCCCGGGTCGAGCTCCCCGATCCGTCCCTTTAGCTCCGGCAAGGGGATGAGACGCGCCCCCGGAAGATGCCCGGCTTCATACTCCCCCGGCTGCCGGACGTCGACGAGCTCGTACGACCCCACGTCGTGATCCCGGAGGAAGGCGGCCACCTGCTCGGCGGTCCAGCCGGGAACGCTCTTGAAGTAGTCGGACGGCCCCACGGCCTGACTCCTTTCCCGGTCCTTATCTCTCCCGCGACCCCGTCGGGGCGCTCACGTCACGGATACAGGCCCCGGAAGCGCATCGCCTCCGCCACCCGCGAGATGCCGATCATGAGCGCGGCCAGCCGGTGCGACACGCCTTTCGCATGCGCCAGGGAGAGCACCTCCTCGAACGCCTTGAGCATGATGCGCTGCAGCTGGGCGTTCACCTCGCGGCTGCTCCAGAAGAACTTCTGGGTGTCCTGGACCCATTCAAAATAAGACGCCGTCACGCCTCCCGCGTTTCCCAGAAGGTCCGGGACGACAAACACCCCCTCCCGTTCCAGGATCTCATCCGCCTCAAGGGACGTCGGGCCGTTGGCGCCCTCGGCGAGAATCCGGCAGCGGATCCGCCCCACGTTCTCCCGGGTGATCTGCCCCGCGGTCGCACACGGGGCCAGGATGTCGCACGGGATCTCGAGGATTTCCCGGTTCGACATCCGGATCACCCCCGGGAACTCGGGCACCTTTCCCCCCTGCTCCACGTGCCGGATCATCTCCTTGATCGGCAGGCCCTCCGGTTTGTACGCGCCCCCGTGCACGTCGCTTACCGCGACCACCTTGACATGGCGCTTCTCCAGGGCCCTCGCCGCGACGGACCCCACGTTCCCGAACCCCTGCACCACGGCGATGAGGTTTTCATGCGAGAGCCCGAGCCGTTCGACGGCGGCCGAGACCAGGTGCACCAGTCCGCGGCCGGTCGCTTCCCGACGTCCCACGGAGCCGCCGACGACGATCGGCTTGCCGGTCACGACTCCGGGAACCGAGTAGCCCATCTGCATCGAGTACGTGTCCATGATCCACGACATCGTCTGCTCATCCGTGGCCATGTCCGGCGCCGGAATGTCCTTTTCCGGTCCGATGAGCATCACGATCTCCGACGTGTACCTCCGGGTGAGCGCCTGCAGCTCGCGGCGGGACAGCTTGAGGGGATCGCAGCACACGCCTCCCTTGGCGCCTCCGAACGGGATGTTCATGAGCCCGCACTTCCACGTCATCCACATGGCCAGGGCGGTCGTCTCCTCCAGAGAGACCGTGGGGCTGTAGCGAATGCCCCCCTTGCCCGGACCCAGGGTGATGTTGTGATGGACCCGGTAGCCCGTGTACGTGACGATCCCTCCGTCGTCCATCCGGATCGGCACGGAGACGATGAGCGCGCGCTTCGGGTACCGGAGGCGGTTGGCCAGATTCCCGTCGAGCTCAAGCAGTCTCACCGCCCGGCCCAGCTGCTCCTCCGCTTCGTACAGCATGTCGTGCCCGTCCTTGGTCTCGCCCCAGCTCGCGAACGGCATGGCCTTGTCCTCCTTTTCCGTCGACCACGAAACCGTCTGTTTTCGAAAAGGCGGGGCCCCCAAGAGCCCGCGCCGCCGGCGGCCAACTGCCCCACCCGGCCCGCTACGTCCGCGGCGCCGGAGGGCCGAATCCTCCGCCGCCCGGCGTTTCCACGCGAAGCACGTCTCCGGCCTCGACGGCGATCGTGAACTTGCCCGGCAGGCGCACCGCCTCTCCGCGGTGCACGAGGACGTTCTCCCCGCGCGCGCCCGGACTCCCTCCCGAAAGCCCGTAGGGCGCGATCTTCCTGCGTTCCGAGATCATCGTCACGGTCGCCGGACACAAGAATTCGACGTCCCGGCAAATGCCGTCGCCGCCGACGTACCGGCCGGCCCCGCCGGATCCGCGCCGGATCGCGTACCGGGTGACCTTCAGCGGGAAGGCGTGCTCGAGCGCCTCGACCGGGGTGTTCCGCGTATTCGTCATGTGAGTCTGCACGCCGCCCGCCCCGTCGGCGAACGGGGTCGCGCCGGATCCGCCTCCGATGGTCTCATAATACGTGAACGCGGATCCCGTCCGGGGATCTGTGCCTCCCACGGCGAGATTGTTCATCGTCCCCGCGGAGGCGGCGGGAATCCGTCCGGGCACCGCCTGGGCGAGGGCGCCCAGAAGCGCATCGACGATCCGCTGCGACGTTTCGACGTTTCCCGCCGCAACCGCCGCCGGATGGCGCGCGTCCACCACCGTCCCCGCCCGGGTCACCACCCGCAGCGGTCTCACAATCCCCGCGTTGGAGGGAACGTCCCCTCCAACCAGGCTCCGAAAGACATAGTAGACCGCGGAGAGCGTGACGGCGTAGACCGCGTTCACGCTTCCGCGCACCTGCGGCGCGGAGTCCGAAAAGTCGATCACCGCCTGGTCCCCCCGGACGGTGACCGTGACCGAGATCCTCACCGGGCCCGCGACGATCCCGTCGTCGTCGAGCTGGTCCTCGAACCGGTACTCCCCGTCGGGGATGCCGGCGATCGCCGCCCGCGTCATGCGCTCCGCATAGGCCGCAAGCTCCTCCATGTATCGGAGCACCTCGCCCGCTCCGCGCCGGGCGCACACCTCCAGGAGCCGGCGCTCCCCGATCCGGTTTGCCGCGAGCTGCGCGGCCAGATCCCCTTCCCGCTCCCATGGAGTGCGCACATTGGCCAGGATCAGGGCGAGGACACCCCCCTGCATCTTCCCGCCCGCCGTAATCTTCACCGGCGGGATCCGGAGTCCTTCCTGGAGGATCTCCGTCGAGAGCGGGAGGGACCCCGGCGACACGCCGCCCAGGTCCGCATGATGGGCGCGATTCGCCACGTAGAAGAGCGGGGCGCGGCCGCCCGGGGCGAAGACGGGGGAAATCATCGTCAGGTCCGGCAGGTGCGTGCCCCCGTGGAAGGGGTCGTTGAGGACGACCACGTCCCCCGGCTCCATCGGGACGCTCTCGATCGCGCTCTTGACGGACAGCGGCATCGAGCCCAGGTGCACGGCGATATGGGCGGCCTGGGCGGCCATTTCCCCCCGCGCGTCGAAGACGGCGCAAGAGAAGTCCCTCCGCTCCTTGATGTTGGGCGAGCAGCCGGTCCGGCAGAGCGCGACGCCCATCTCCTCGGCGATCGAGGAGAGGAGATGCTTGTACACCTCAAGGAGGATCGGGTCGAACGATCCCGTCATGGCGCAGCCCCGCGAGGGGAAAGGACCAGGTTCGAGCGGCGGTCGACCCGGCACTCCCAGTCCGACGGAACGTAGACGGTCGAGCTGAACTCCACGACGACCGCCGGCCCCACCACGCGGTTGCCCGGCGCAAGGCCGTCGCGCCGGTAGACGTTCGCCGCGAGCTCGCGGCCGCCTTCCACGATCGGCCGGCTCTCGACGAACGCGGCCCGCGGATCCTCACCCGCCGTCTCCGCCTCCGCGAACGCGGGCTTGGCCACCACGCCGACGGCCCGCACGCGCGCCGCGACGATCTCGGTGTCCCGGTCCGGATCCCGGTAGCCGTACATCCGGTGGTGCAGCGCATGGAACGCCGCTTCGAAATCCCGGTCGAACGGAACGGTGATTTCGTAGGACTGTCCGCGGTACCGCATGTCGAGATGCGGCTCCAGACGGACGACCGTTCCGGGAATCCCCTCTTCGTCCATGTCGCGCCGCGCCTGCCGCAGAAGCGGCGCGAAGAAGGAATCGACCTCGTCCCTCGGGACGGAGCGCGTCGCGCGCAGGCACGTCCGGGAATAGTCCTTCACGACGTCGGAAAGCAGCATCCCGAGCGCGGAAAGCAGGCCCGGATGCTCGGGCACGATGACCCGCGGGATGGAGAGGGCGGCGCCAAGGTCGCAGGCGTGGAGCGGGCCGGCGCCACCGAAGGAAACGAGCGAGAACTCCCGGGGATCGTAGCCCTTCTCGACCGACACCATCCGGATCGCCCGTTCCATCGCCGCGTTGGCGACCCGGATCACCCCCTCGGCGGCGTCGCGGGGCGGGACGCCCAGACGGCGGGCCAGGTCCCGCATCCGCTCCTCGACGCGCTCCGTCACGAGACGCATCGTCCCGCCGAGAAACCGGTCCGGAAGAAGGCGCCCCAGGTAGAGATTCGCGTCGGTGGTCGTGATCCGCTCCCCCTTGCCGTAGCAGACGGGGCCCGGAGACGCCCCCGCGCTTTCCGGGCCGACGCGAAGCGCGCCGCCCGCGTCGACGCGGGCGATCGAGCCGCCACCGGCGCCCACCGTGTGGATGTCGATCATGGGAACGCGGATGGGGCACCCGGCAACCTCCGCTTCGTTCGTCAGCCGGATTCCCCCGTCGCACAGCGACACGTCGGTGGAGGTCCCTCCCATGTCGAAGGTGATGACGCGCGCAAACCCCGCGGCGCGCGCCGTCTCGAACGCACCGACGACGCCCCCGGCGGGGCCCGAGAGCACGGTACGGACCGACTCCCGCTTCGCGGTCTCCGCGGCGACGCTTCCTCCGTTGGACTGCATGATCCGGAGGGCGCCGCCCGTCTCCGCCTCCAGGCGCGAGAGGTACCGCTCCATGAGGGGCGCGACGTACGCGTTCACCACGGTCGTGGAGGTCCGCTCGTACTCGCGATGCTCCGGCAGGATCCGGTGCGAGGCCGACACCGGGAACCCGAGGTCTCGCGCGCAGGCGGCGATCGCCTCCTCGTGCTCCGGGTTGGCGTACGAATGGAGGAGACAGACCGCCACGGAACCCGCGCCGGCGGCCCGGACGGCGTCGAGGATCGCCCGGATCTCCGCGCGGTCCGGAGCCTGCTCCGCCGTCCCGTCGAACCGGACCCGCTCGGCGATGCCGAAGCGGAGCTCCGCCTCGACCAGGGGCGCGGGACGGACGACGAACAGGTCGTAGATCGCGGGGCGGGTCTGGCGCCCGATCTCCAGCACGTCCTCGAAGCCCCTCGTCGTGATCAGGGCCGTCCGCGCGCCTTTCCGCTCGAGCAGGGCGTTCGTCGCCACCGTGGAGCCGTGGACGATCTTCCTTTCGCCGGAAACGCCCGC
>CAYWOT010000166.1:0-5832 GCA_964459975.1 uncultured bacterium | reverse complement strand
CTTGAGGGGGTGGTGGGGAGACCCGTGGGGGTTCGAGTCCCCCCTTAGGCACCATGAAACGACCCGGGAGCGGCGGAGCAATCCATCGCTCCTTTTTCGTTTCATGGTGCTTTGCGGGGACTCGAACCCAAGGCGCCGCCGACGCTGCCCATGGATGGGCGAGTGCCGCGGGCGCATGGATGCGCAGGAGCGGCCAGAAGAGGAGGAAAGCCGCCATGGATGGCGGCGTCAGGCGCCGCGGCAGCCGGCGGAGCGAGGGCAGGAGGCCCGAGCGCGAGTCGGTCGAGTTCGCCCTTCGGCACCATGGCAATAACAAAAGGGAATTTGGCCTTGCGCCAAGTTCCCTTTTTTAATGTAATCCGCCCAGGGGTCCCAAATGGGTCCCTCAGTCAAGTGTGCTTATGCGTTCGCCCCGTTGACGCCGTGGATCGTGGCGAAAGTGCATGGTGCGGACGGATTGCCTGAACGCAGAGGTACGTCACACGGATCATCGTGAGGTCAGCCAATAAACCGTTGCCGCGGTAAGCGATAGCCATATCAGGACGATGACGGCCGCGCCGGCGGCACTTCGGGGGCGGGCGTTTGTCAGCCGATGATCCGCCTCTATACGAAGCTCGGCCAGGATCTCTCGCGGTACCAAGCGGATCGTCAACGCGATCAAGAGCGGGAGGAGGATCAGGTCGTCGACATAACCAAGGACCGGCACGAAGTCCGGGATGAAGTCGATCGGGCTGAAGGCGTAGGCCGCGGTCGCCATCGCCATGGCCTTTGCGTGCCATGGTACTCTTGGATCACGACTGGCCAGATAAAGCGCCAGGGTGTCTCTCTTCATCCGGCGGGCCCAGTCCTTTAGGCGTTCCCACATTGAAATATCCACGCTGCAGGCAGTCTTTGTTCCTGTGTTGGCAAGGGCTCAATTCTATCGTTCCATTGGGCGCGGGACAATGACGCGCTCTGCGAGGGTAGTGGGGAAATCCGGCAGGTTCAAGTTCCGACTTCGCCACCCTGAAACACCCCAAGGAAGCGTGGATAAAATCCATTGATCCCTGCTGCCCAGGGCGCACCCGGCGCGAAAACCCTTGCCTTGCATTTTTCGACCTGGTACAAAAAAATAGCATTTGAAGCTTCTTCGTGGATTCATTCCCGCGGGCAGGGAAACGGCGTCCGCTGTGTATGGCTGTGGAGCGGCCAGCTCATGGAAGAACGGCCCAAGCGCTCTTGCCCCAACACGGATCCCGACAGTTCTCCGTCAACAGAAAAGGTCGTAAAAAGTCGTCCAGCCGGCGACCAGGCGGCGCATTCTCCTCGTCACAAGGGTACGGAGGGAGCATCCCGTAAGCGCAAGGCGCGGCTTTCGGTCGAGCTGGACGCCATGACGCGTCTCCACGCGGTCAGCACGCGGCTGATCCGGCAGGACGACCTGGGTTCGCTTCTCGAGGACATCCTTGCGGCGGCGATCGACCTCGCCAAAGCCGACTTCGGCAACATCCAGATGCTCGATCCGTCCCTGAAAACGCTCAGGATCGCGGCGCACCGGGGGTTCAAGCGGCCCTTCCTTCAGTTCTTCGACGTCGTGCACTATGGCACGGGCACCTCGTGCGGCCGGGCGATGGAGCTAAACAAGCGCGTCGTCGTGGAGAACGTCACCCAAAGCCCCGTTTTCACGGGAAGGGAGGTTCTTAAGGTGCTGCTCGCGGCGGGGGTGAGCTCCTGTGCCTCCACACCGCTTCACAGCCGCGGCGGCCGGCTGTTGGGGATGCTGTCTACCCACTGGCGCGTCCCCCATCGCCCCGAGGAGCGGGTGCTGAACCTGATCGACCTGCTGGCGCGGCAGGCGGCGGATGCCATCGACCGGACCCTGACGGAGGCGGCGCTTCGCGAGTCGGAGAAACGGTACCGCACGCTGTTCGATGCGATTGACCAAAGCTTCTGCATCATCGAGATGATCTTCGACGAACAGAACAAACCGGTCGACTATCGTTTTCTGGAAGCGAACCCGGCCTTCGAGAGACAAACGGGAAAGGTTGGCGTGAAAGGGAGGAGAATACGCGAAGTCTCCCCGAATCACCGGGAGTACTGGCTCGAGACGTTCGGGGAAATCGCCCTGACGGGGCAACCGGCCCGCTTTCAGCGTTGGGCCGAAACATTGCGCCGCTGGTTGGACGGTTACGCCTTCCGGTTCGGGCGACCGGAGGACCGGCAAGTCGCAGTCCTTTTCAGAGACGTTACCGTCCAGAAGGCGATGGAGGAGGATCTGCACCGGAGGGCGGAGGAATTGAAGACGGTATTGGAGTCGGTGCCGGCGCTGGTGTGGATCGCACACGACCCGGACTGCCGGCGCATGACGGGCAACCGTTTGGCGGACGAGTTTCTGCGGCTGCCTCGCGGGGGGGAAACCTCGCTGACCGCGCCCGAGGGCCAGCGGCCGACCCATTTCCAGGCATGGAAGGACGGTCGCAAACTCGCGGAAGAGGAGTTGCCCGTCCAGCGGGCCGCCCGCGGCGAGGTGGTAACCGACTTCGACTTCAGCGTAGCATTCGACGACGGCGCGGTCCGCCACGTACTGGGCAACGCCACGCCGCTGTACGATCTGGAAGGCGAGACGCGAGGGGCGGTCTCCGCCTTCATCGACGTCACCGAGCGCAAGGCGATCGAGGAGGACCTGCGGGCGTCGTTGGAGGAGAAGGACGTTCTCATGCGGGAGCTGGCGCACCGGACGAAGAACAACATGCAGGTCGTCGCAGGCCTCCTCGATCTCCAGGCCGCCACGGTGCCGGATGAGAAAATCGCCGATGTCCTTTCGGACACCAAGAACCGGATTCGCGCCATGGCCCTGGTGCACGAAAAGCTCTACGGATCCGGCAACGTCTCCCGCCTGAACATGAAGGAATACGTCGAGGATCTCACAGCCTCTCTCCTGTTTGCCCACCAGGGAAAGGACGGACGCGTCAAGCTGAACCCGGACGTGGGGGACTTTTCCCTTTCCATCGATTCGGCGCTGCCTTGCGGGCTGATCATCAACGAGTTGATCGCCAATTCGCTCAAGCATGCGTTCCCGGACCGGAAGACCGGAACCATCTATCTCTCTCTGCGCCGCACGGGAAACGAGTACGTGCTGACCTATCGGGACGACGGCCCGGGGTTGCCTCGGGGTCTGGACCCGTCCGCGGTGAGGTCGCTGGGCTTGAAGCTGGTCTACAACTTGGCGGTGCGGCAGCTGCGCGGAAAGATGGACGTCGGGGGCGATCCGGCGGCGGAGTTCCTGTTCCGGTTCCGCGATCTCGAGGTCGTGAAGCAGGGGTAGGCATGGCCCGGAATGTGCTCATCGTGGAGGACGAGGTCATCAACGCGATGGCCCTGGTCGAGGTGATGCCGGGGTGGGGGTTCGACGTGCTGGATGTCGTCACGAGCGGCGAGGAGGCGGTTCGCGTCGCGCAGGCCGAGCGGCCCGACGTCGTCCTCCTGGACATCGCCATCCACGGGTCGATCAATGGAATCGGTGCGGCCCGCGAGATCATCGGCCGCCTCGGGATCCCGGTGATCTTCATGACCGGCTACAATGACGAGGAAACGCTGAACGCGGCAAACAGTCTCAAGCCGCTGGCGCTGCTGGTGAAACCGCTGGATGCGGAACAGCTCAGGGGACTACTGCAAAGTATGTGATTTGCCGTTCCTGCGGAGCATGGTCGGCACTCGAACGACGATGCTGTCCGACAGATGTCGTGGAGAGGGACCATCGGGGTCCTCGGAACACGTATGTCCTGAAGCAGGTGGACCGGGGAAGCCGGTGGGGAAAGTCTGCCGGCACCTCGGGGTAAGCGAGCGATCCTTCTCCCGCGCGGAAGCGCCGGCTGGTAGAGACAGCGGGGATTCTAACCTAAAGAGTGTCCAAAGTCGGGGGCAAGCGCAACCGACGAAAATCCCCCCGTCCAGTTGGTCCAAAGACGGGGGGCAGGTCAGTCGAAGATCTTCATCGCCGACAGGATCGTCTCCATGACCGCGGGATCGCCGACGCCGGTATTGATCATCAGGTGATAGAGGGTGCGGGTGGGCCATTCCATGCCAAAGTAGTTCTTCACGAAGTCAGCGCGCTCCTTGTCGACCTTATCCAGGAGCCTCATGGCTTCCTCTTCGCCGACCCCGTTGGCGACCAGCCTGCGGACCTTGTCCCGCCAGGGGGCGTAGAGGAAGGCCCGCAGCGTCTCCTCGCTCTCCCGGAGGATGTACGGCGCGCCCCTGCCGACGATCACGCAATTCCCCTTCTCGGAAGCTTCTTCGACGATCTGCCGGACCAGGGACACCATCCGGTCCGTGTCGAAGACGTTCGACGGGTCGACCTCCATGGCCAGCTCATAGCTGCCGCGCCAGAACACCTTGGCGATCCGGTGCAGGAAGGGGTCCATGCGCTCTTCGCACCGCCGGACGGCCGACGAATCCACCCGGGCCCTGCGCGCGATTTCCTGGGTGAGTGACCGGTCCCACAACGTCCAGCCCAGCCGCGCCGCGAGCTGCTGCGCGATCGCGCCTCCGCCGCAGCCGTACTCCCGCTCGATCACCAGGATCCGTTTCATCGTCACCTCCGGCCCCCCACGTTCCCAGCGGGGATCAATGGACCGCAACCCTTCCTCCCCCGTCGGCCTTCTTCAGGAGAAGGAGCACGGCGAGGCAGATTGCGCACACCCATGCCAGGAAGCGGAAATTGTCCACGTACGCCCAGAGGTTTGCTTGCTGCAGAAGCTCGTGGTAGATCGTCGCCATGGCTCTGTGCGACGCCTCCGCCGGGCCGAACCTGCTGAGAAACGCACCTCGAAGCGCCAGGAAATGGCTGTGGAACAGCGGGTTGTTCGGCGTCATGTGGGAGACCATGTTCGCCTGGTGCGCCTGGGCGTCGCGCACCAGCATGGTCGCCACGGCCGAGATCCCGATGCTCCCTCCGATGTTCCGCATCAGGTTGAAGATCCCGGTGGCGTTCCCCATCTGCTCCCTGCGCAGGGTCCCCATCGTCACGGTGGTCAGCGGCACGAAGATCATCGCGGAGGCGATCCCGCTCAGCACGATCGGCACGACGACGCTGATCATCGCGACCTGCAGATTGACGTTCCCCAGCATGAGCGACGCAATGCCGAAGAGGAGGAAGCCGCCGGCGATGAGCGCCCGTTTGTCGACGAGGTCCGTCAGGTATCCGAGCAGCGGCATCATGACGAGCGCGCCGAGTCCCCGCGGGCTGATCGCCAGCCCGCTCTGGAGCGCCGTGTACCCCAGGAGCGTCTGGAGGAAGAGCGGCTGCAGGGTGAGGAGCCCGTACAGGGCGATCCCCAGCAGCGTGATCAGCAGCGTTCCCACCGCGAAGTTCCGGTCGCGCAGGACCCGGAGATCCACGATGGGATGTTTCGTACGGAGCTCCCACACGAGAAACGCTATCATCGTAGAGGCGGAGATCACCGCAAACCAGCGGATCCACGTCGCGCCGAACCACCCCGACTCCTGTCCCTTGTCCAAGATGATCTGGAGCGTGGCGATCGAGACCGCCATCAGGCCGAAGCCGATGGCGTCGATCCTGCCCGCCTTCGCCCGGCGGACGTACGGGGGGTCTTCCACGAACGCCTGCGTCATGAAGACGGCAAGCACCCCCACGGGAATATTGATGTAGAAGGCCCATCGCCAGGAGTAGTTGTCCGTCAGCATCCCTCCGAGCGTGGGCCCCACGATCGGGGCCACGACCACCCCGAGCGCGAACGCGGCCATCGCCATCCCCCTTTTCTCCGGAGGGAAGCTCTCAAGCAGGATCGCCTGCGAGATCGGCTGCAGCGCTCCGCCTCCCGCCCCCTGGAC
>CAYWOT010000165.1:0-5856 GCA_964459975.1 uncultured bacterium | reverse complement strand
GGGAGGTGGACGAGGACCTCGAGCCGGGCAAGACCAGCATCGAGGGCGTGTTCGTCGCGGGCACCGCGTCGGCCGTCCGCGACATCCCGGACACCATCCTCCATTCGGGCGCCGCCGCGGTGCAGGTGGCGGCCTATCTCGAACGGGGCAGGGCGAAGCGATGAGCGAGAAGCGGATCGGCGCGTTCCTGTGCCGGTGCGGCGGGAACATCTCGGATTCCGTGGACGTGGAAAAGGTGCGGGAGGCGATGGAAGGGGAGAAGGGCGTCGCCGCCGGTCGGACCTTCCTGTTCGCCTGCTCGGACGCCGCCCAGGAAGAGATGGTCCAGGCCGTCCGCGACGAGCGGCTCGACGGCGTCGTGATCGCCTCCTGCTCGCCGAAGCTCCACCTGTCGACGTTCCGGGCCATGGCCGTGCGTGCGGGCCTCAATCCGTACCTGTACACCCAGGTGAACATCCGCGAGCAGTGTTCCTGGGCGCACCGACGGGACCGGGAAGGCGCCACGGCCAAGGCGATCGGCCTCGTGCGGGCCGGGATCGCCAGGACCCGGCTCGGCAAACCGCTCTCGGACATCCGGATCGAGACGATCCCGAAGGCGCTGGTGATCGGCGCGGGCGTGGCCGGGATGCGCGCGGCCCTGGCCCTCGCCGACCTGGGGATCGTCGTGTACCTGGTCGAACGATCCGCCGAGGTCGGGGGGAGCGTCGCCGCGTGGGGCAGGATGTTCCCGAACGATCGGGAGGGCGCGGAGATCGTCGCGGCCCTGCGGGAACGCATCCGGGAACGGGAGACGATCACCCTGTTCACGGACGCCGAGGTCGTGGAGAAGGGCGGCAGCGTGGGGAACTTCACCGCGAAGATCCGCGTGGGGGACGGCGGGACCGTCCCGGTCACGGTCGGCTCGATCGTGGTGGCCACGGGGTTCGCTTCCTACGAGCCCCGCGAAGGGGAGTTCGGGTTCGGCCTTCCCGGGGTGCTGACTCTGCCGCAGTTCAAGGAACTCCTGGCGGCGTCCCCGGGAACGCTTCGCCTGGGCGGCCGGGAGGTGGAGACGATCGTGTACATCTACTGCGTCGGCAGCCGCCAGGCCGCCTGCGCGGAGGTCCCCGCCCCGAACCGCTACTGCTCCCGGTACTGCTGCCAGGCGGCGGTCCACACGGCGATCCAGGCCGCCGGCGCCGGCGCGCCGGTCTCCCAGTACCACCTCTACCGGGACATGCGCACCTACGGGAAAAGCGAAATCCTCTTCGAGGAGGCGGGCCGCAAGGGGTCCGTGTTTCTGAAGTACCCCGACGACGCGCCTCCCGTCGTGGAACGGCCGGACGGATCGCTGCGCGTCCGGGTCCGCGACGAGCTTCTCGGCGGGGAGGAGATCGAGATCCCCGCGGACCTCGTGGTGCTGGTCACCGGCATGGTGCCGCAGGAAAACGCGGCGCTCCTGGAATGCCTCAAGCTTCCCGTGGACCAGGGAGGGTTCTTCAACGAGATCCACCCCAAGCTTCGTCCCGTGGAGACGGTGATCGACGGCGTCTTTCTCGCCGGCGCCGCCCAGGGCCCCAAGACGCTTTCGGAAAGCGTCGCCTCGTCGATGGCGGCGGTTTCGAAGTGCGCCGCGCTCCTGATGAAGGGATACGTCGACCTGTCGCCGCACATAGCCGTAGTCGATCCGGCGGAGTGCGCGTGGTGCGGGGAGTGCGCGAAGGCGTGCCCGTACGACGGGGCGATCGGGAGCGCACGGGCGGGGGACCGGGAGGTCGCGCTGGTCCATCCCGCGTTGTGCAAGGGGTGCGGCGGCTGCGTTCCGGTCTGTCCCGCCGGGGCGATCGATCTCGAAGGCTATACGGACGCCCAGATGAAGGCCATGATCGAGGCGCTGGCGAAGGAGGCTTAAAGGGTTGAGCGACGAAGCGGCACGCGGGTTCGGCGAGGTCCTGCGCGACGAGATGGTCATGCGGGACCGGATCGCTTCCGTGCTTCGGGATGGCCCGAAGACCATCCCGGAGATCGCCGGTGCGATCGGCTTCCCGGTCCGGGAAGTCACGCTCTGGGTGATGGCGATGCGCAGGTACGGCTCGGTCGAGGAGTTGCCGAAGCCCAAGGCGGACGACTACTTCCGGTACAAGTCCGTCCGCTGAATAAGGAAGGGGGCGCGCCGGCCTTCCGGCGGCGCCGCACGCAAAATGCGAGGAGGTGGCGGCAGATGGCGTTCCGCGTCGCACCGGGCCTGTCCCGCGAGATCGCGAAGTTCGGAGGCGGAGACGTCGCCGCATGCATGAACTGCGGCACGTGCACCGTGTCCTGCCCCGAGACCGCGCAGGCGGGCGGTTTCCCGCGAAGGATCATCCACCTCCTGCAGGTCGGACACCGCGAAAGGCTCGCCGCATCGCTGGAGCCATGGCTCTGCTACTACTGCGGCGAATGCTCGGAAACGTGCCCCCGGGACGCCAATCCGGGCGAGACGATGATGGCGGCGCGGCGGTACCTCACGGCCGTGTACGACTGGACCGGCCTGGGGCGGAAGTTCTACTCGTCCCCGGCCTGGGAAGTGGGGGCGGTCGCCGTCGTCGGCGCGCTCGTCGTCGCGCTGTTTTCGCTGTTCCACGGGCCGGTGGTCACCGACCGGGTGGAGCTCAACACCTTCGCGCCGGTGAAATGGGTGGAGCTCGCCGACTGGATCATGGGCTTCTGCCTCGGAGCCCTTCTCCTCTCCAACGCCGTTCGCATGGTCCGTTTCACGACGGGGTCCGAAGGCGGCGGGAACGTCCCCCTCGCCCGTCTCCTTCGGCAGGCGGGCACCTTCGCCGTGAACTTCACCTCGCAGCGCAAGTGGCGGGAATGCGGCGCCGAGCGGACCCGGTGGCTGAAGCACCTGCTGCTCATGAGCGCGTACCTGACGATGCTCGTTCTCGTCGTCGTCTTCCTGCGCTGGTTCCAGACGGACGCGATCGTGCCGTTCTACCACCCGACCCGCCTGTTGGGGTATGCGGCGACGGCGGTCCTGCTGTACGTATCCGCCGATTTCTTCATCGGGCGGCTGGCGAAGCGCGGGCGGGTGCACCAGTTCTCCGAGCCGAGCGACTGGATCTTCCTCGCTCTGCTGTTCCTCACCGCCCTCACGGGCATCCTGGTGCACGTCTTCCGCCTGGCGGGCCTTCCGCTTTCGACCTACGCCACGTACGTCGTCCATCTGGCGGTCGCGGCTCCGCTCTTGATCGTGGAGGTGCCCTTCGGCAAGTGGGCGCACATGCTGTACCGGCCGCTGGCGATCTGCCTCGCGGCCGCCAGGGGAAACCCGAACGCACCTGCCGACCGCGCCGCGCGGGCGGCGTAGCCGCTTCACAATTCCGCAAGGAGGGGAAAGATGGCCGAACAGGCGCAGCCGGAAAAAATCGTCGTCGTCGCGACCCACGGGGCGGAAGACCCCGAGCGCGCAACCCTGCCCTTCGTCGTGGCCAACGGGGCGCTGGCGATGGACGTGGAGGCGGTCGTCGTCCTGCAGGGGTACGCGGTGACGCTGGCGCAGAAAGGCGTAAACGAGCACGTCTTCGCCGCGGGGCTCGCACCGCTCAAGGAGCTCATGGACAGTTTCTTCGCCCAGGGCGGAAAGCTCCTCGTCTGCACTCCGTGCATCAAGGAGCGCAGGATCGGCCAGGAGCTGCTTCTTCCCGGCGCTACGCCGATCGCCGCCGCGCGCCTCGTTCAGGAGAGCCTGGAAGCCAAGGCGGTGCTGAACTACTGACCGGCCGGGAGAGCGCGCCGTTTGCGCGTCGGACCTGGTCCGAGCGAAACGGCTTCAGATGATGTACATGAGCGCGTGCCGCCGCCGCTCCGCCTCTTCCCGCTCTTCCCGCGCGAGATCGGCGAGCGTCAGGCGGTCGAGCACCGATTCGACGGCCCCGGAGGCCTCCCGGACGAGCCGGGAGACCGCGGCGGAAGCGTCCTCGCCCGGGGGCCGCCGTCCGGTTTCCCTGCGTGCCGAAGAGGGGGTAAGCGGGCCCTCGATCGCCTGGATGATCTCGGTGGAGCGGATGCTCTCCGGCGGCCTCGCGAGCAGGTAGCCGCCCCCTACGCCCCGCCTGCTTGAGACCAGTCCGGCGCTTTTCAGCTCGAGAAGAATGAGCTCCAGGAACTTCTTCGGAATACGATTGCGCTCCGCAAGTTCCTTGATCTGGAAGGTCGTTCCCAGGGGATAGTGCGCCGCATAGGTGAGTGCGCGAACGGCGTATTCCGTCTTTTTCGAAAGCCGCATTCGGTCATTGCCCTCGTATCCTACAAAGCCGATTGTAAATATCGAGAATTTCCGCGTCAAGCGCCCGGTCCGTCCTTTTCGGCTTCGAGGAGGATGCCTAAAGGGGGGACCGTACGGCGGACCTTTACGGGTGCGCCAGAGAAGCGGCGACCCGGTAGACGCGGGCCAGCGTCGACCGCGAGAGCGCGGTGTGCCAGTGTCCGGTGAGGGTGGCGACGGCCCAAAGCGCTCCGATGGTTCCCAGGCCGATGGCCGGGACGAGGTACGGCGAGAGGCCGGCTTTGCCCTTGCGCGCGACCGTCAGGCAGTCCGCGACCGGGCAGGCGGCGACGCACGACATGCAGCCGGTGCATTCGGGGGTCCGCACCGCTTTCCGGCGGTGGACGGGGATTTCGACGGGACATGCGCCGGTGCACGACCTGCATCCGGTGCATGCCCCCTCGTCGCGGACGACCGTAAGCGGAGACATCCATCCGGCGATGCCCAGCAGGGCGCCGTACGGGCACAGGTACCGGCACCAGAAGTTCTTGATGACCACGGAAAGGACGGCGAGGACCGCGAGGGTGACGGCGGCGGTTCGCGAGAGGTCCGTGAAAAACAGGAGCATCTTGGCGTCCGCCGCATCGTTGTACGGGCTGTGGAGGAACCGGCGCAGGGCGTTCGCGTCCATCTTCCACAGGATCGCCCAGGCGAAGAAGCCAAGCAGAAGATACTTCGCCGCCGACAATGCGGCGTCGACCCGCCGGTTCACGATCGGCGCCTCTTTGCGCGTCCGCCAGAGGGTCTTCTTCCCGAGCCATTCCAGCGCCCTGGAGAGGCTTCCCACGGGGCACACCCAGGAACAGAAGACCTTCCGCGCGAGGAAGGAGGACAGGATCGCCGCGATCAGGATGGTGAGCCCCGCCGGGTGCACCTCGTCGTAGCGGCCGGTGAGCAGGAACTGCTTCAGACCCACGAGCGCGCTCAAGGGCAGGAAGCCTTCCACCGCCGGCGGCCGGCTGGCCGTGACGGGGCCGCCCGAGACGATCTTCACGTAGAAGGCGCGAAATTCGATGCCGACCAGGACGAAGAAGCAGACGTAGGCCGACTGGACCGCCGCCCGCACCGCCGGCAGCCATCGGCGCGGATCGCTCCGCCGCGCGGCGGCCGCGTCCGCTCTCCATCCTCCCGTCCGGGCCGAAACGTCCATGCGTGCGATTCTCTCTCGTCTGCGGCTCGCGCTCCTTGACCTGGCTCAAGCCCGCTCCTACACTGAAGTCGCTTAGGCCGGGTGCGGGAAGGAGGGGGCGGGGTGACCCTGGTGGGGGAAGTGTTCGTGGCCGACGTCCTCGGGAAACCGGTGCTCGACCCGTCGGGCGAGGAGATAGGGAAGCTCCGCGACATCGCGGTGGTCGGCGGCGGGCCCTTCCCCCGCGCCTCGGGCCTTCTCCTGGAGAGGAAGAAGACGGTTCTTTTCCTCCCGTGGGAGGATATAAGCATCTTCAACCGGAGAATCATCTCCTCGCGGAAGCGCGATTCCGAGCTGTCGGAATTTACCCCCGGCCACGATCAGCTGCTCATCGGGAAAGACCTCCTGGACAAGCAGATTGTCGACATCGACGGAGCGA
>CAYWOT010000164.1:0-5907 GCA_964459975.1 uncultured bacterium | reverse complement strand
CTGTGGCGCACGGCCACGTCGGGAAGACGGACAGACTGTAGGCCGATGACGATCGTGACGATCGCGAGAACGACCGGGAGCGGGGCCGAGGACATCGGCAAGGCCGTCGGCGGCCAACCGGGATAGGCGTACGCCGGCAAGAACCGGATCCGGAATCCGTGTGCAGGGAGACTGACCAGGATCGACGCAAGCGAGTATCTGGACGCAGGACTTACCCTGCACGGGCGCAAGTGTCCCGCCATGCCGCTTAGGCTTATGCCCTTGGGGACATTTCCCTTGAGGAGTACGAGGAGAGGAAGAGAACCGTAGGTCAGGGGAAAGGGCAGGCAATCATGTCCGGCCGAAAAGACGCGTGGGAAGCGGAGGAAACGACGGAAAAATTTGCCGGAGCCGGCACCGGTGAAAGGGAAACGTACGAGCGGGAGGGATCAGGTTTCAAGAGGCTGAGAGCAAAGATCTGCGAACACTGCCCTTTTTGCATTCATGCCCGGAAAAGCCCGGACTCCGCGATCGGAAGGATATTGCACCACAGGTTTCACGCCGACCATTGTCCGCTTTGGACCGCCTACCGCGATGTCTACGGAGAAAGCCAGGACGAGAATAGTGACGCATGAGGAAACAGATTGCCCATGGAGAGCAAGGAGGAACAGGTCGTGGAAAGGATGAAGAAGATGATGGAAAATCGATGAGCTCATTCCGTTTGGCCAGTCCATTCCTGTAACTACGCAAAATCCTTTTTGTTATTGCGATGCCGCCGACGGGGGAATTCGAATCTCCGCAGGCTTCCCCACCCCCTGGGATCGATTGTCAGGGCGTTCCTGGAAAATACGGATCACTGGCGGTCCCCGCGCCGATCTTGTACGTATCGCCCGCCGGCAAGCATCGCCCGCTCCGCCTTCCCCAACTCGCATCCCAGGTAGGCGGCGTGCTCGAGACTCGATACCAGACCCCGCCGGACGACCGTCAGGTAGAGATCCCTTGCGCTGCCGCCGAGCAGCGAGGCCGTCATGCGATGTTCCGGGGTGTAGTGCTCGAGCCGAAGGAGGTTCCTGTCCGCCAGGACGTCGATCACAAAGTAGCCCCCGGGGTCTGCCGGCGACTCGGCCTGGGCCGGAATCCTCTCTTCCGCGGGGGCGCCGCGAATCACCCTCGTTCGTTCGGCGAAAGGCGCATTCTCGAGATCCCCGGCCAGCCGGCGAATTTCCCCGATGTCGTTCAGCCCGATTTTCGGGATCACCCGGATGCCCCGCCGGAACGCCTCCACCTCTTCCAACGACAGATTCACCAGGCGTGCCCGCTTCCCGGTGGCCCCCACGATCCGCATCTCCGAGTCCACACCGTGTTCCGCCAAGGCCGCGAGACACTCCCCTGCCCGGTGCCCGCGCGAATCCTTGCCGCAGACGAGGAGCCAGCGAAGGCGGGGGCTCGCGACGACATTGCGTACCAGCCTCTCGATCCCCAGGTTCTCCGTGTTCATCATTCCGACAAGCGCCACTCCTGCCAACGGCGCATGCCGCAGCGCTTCGTACAACGTCTCGTCGGCCAGGGTGCAGACGGCCCCGCAGCCATCCTTGTCCAGCACGACGTATTCCCCGGGGAACGGCGGCCAGGATATCGTCCCCTCGGAAGCTGTTTCTCGTTCCCCGGGTGCCGGCGAGCAGTACGTACTTTCGGCCTTGTTCTCCATCGCTTCGTTGAAAGCGTTGAACGGTTCGACCGGAAGGCACGGGTCGCAGCCCAGACATCCGTGGGACTGCTCGGCGTACGCCCGACCGATCATCTCATCCAGAACCTCCGCCTCCGGGAGGTCCGCAAGATCGCGAGACAGGATGTCCGCCCGGACCTGCCGAAGAACGTCCAGGTAACAACGACAACTCCGGCACCGGGCCTCGCTTCCCACGGAGATCAGTTTGGCGAGGAGCGCCCCGACCTTCTTCCGATCCATCCGCGTCCCGTCCGAGCTCATGCCGTCTTCGCCCGGCGACGTCCGACCTTTCCCGCGTCTTCCAGCAGGCACAGGGAAGTGTCGAGCAGAGTTGCCGCACAGGGGTCGGCCATCCGGTACAGGATGTTGTTCCCCTGCCTCCGGCAGATGCAGATCCCCGCACCGCTGAGCCGCTGCAGCTGGTTGGAGACCGCCTGTGCCTTCATCCCCACCATTTCCGCCAGGTCGGTCACGCAGAGTTCCTCGGAGCGGACCAAAGCGTGAAGGATCCGCAGCCTCGTGTCGTTCCCGAGGATCCTGAACAATTCCCGCAGGCCCCCGACCTGAGCGTCGCTCAGCATCCGCCGATGCTTCAGGCCCGGCTTCGGGGAACAAATCCCTCTTCTCATTTCCGCCATCGCCCGCCCTCCCGCTACAATTATACTACTCCATGTATTCGTGTAATAGAACCGACGTGCGCCGATGGAGCGATGAGGAAGACGAAGTCCGCGGATCGGCCTGCGCTTTGAGGTTGCCTTACGGGGTGACCTTGGGAGGAGGCAATCGAGATTCGGATCTTGGGAAAATGCAAACCCCGTTCAGACAACGGCCGTCTTCGGGGTGAAAAACCCGCCCCCTCGGGCGCGCCGGGATGAGACAGGCATGGAATTCGAAGACGAAAGAAAGGAAAAAGCGTACAAGAAAGAGGAAATTGTTTTCTTTCCCTTCCTTTTCATCGGGGTGTTTTATAAATTACACGATTCTTTTCAATCAGATAGTAGCGTTGCCCGGGTCCCGCGCAATGGCATCCTCATTGCTATATGGAACGCCGGGTGGTCGCGTTGGGTGAGTGGGTTACTGCTCCTTGATGGCGATCCGCTGGAATCTCAATCCAACGACCAATCGACGCTTGGGTGGATTCGAATTCCAGGGGACCGGACATCGAAGATAGCCCCCTTCACCGCCACCCCTATGGGCGGCTCCAGAGAAGAGCCGCCCATCCAATTTGGACCCGCCTCCACGGTATCGCTTCCCCTTCGCGAAGTTCCGGCACCCTCGGAATGCCGAACCGGACGTTGCGCATCCGGTCCTCCTTACCTTAGGAGCGCCGCGTTTCCGAACGATCGGCAATGTCGGGACTGTCCATCCATCGGCGTTCGGATCGGAACGGCGGGTCACCGCTCCCTTTCTCCGCGGTCATCGTCAAATCGGAAAAGAAGCTCCCCGATGGATTTTTCCTCCGTGGTGTCCGGAGGGCGGTTCGCGTCGAGTCTGTCAACGGACCACTGGATCTTCTTGAGGGCCGATCGGACGGCCGACAACTCCGAGGAAACCGACGCGATATCTCTCTTCAGGCGATGGACGGAAGAAGCGATCGAGTACAGGACCACGAGAACAAAGATCGCAAGGATCGGCCCCCAATAGTTCGGATCGAAGAGGGACGCAGGCAGACTGGCGAACGACTCGACCATCGAAGAATTCAGCACGCCGGGGATTCCCATCGTCGTTCCTCCCGCATTCCAAGGATGGAGTCGTAGATGTCGTTTCCTTGCTCAGGATATGCAAGGCGCCGATGCGAAACAGGATATCGCTTTTTCCGGACCGCTTCCATCCACCCTCGGACCGTCCCAAGGTACGGAGGGGCTTGCTTTCTGTGGGCACCTTCGTCGGCTCGCTCCCATCGAGCGATCATCGTGACCGAAGCCCTTGGGGAACGTTCGGTGATTTCCGGGTGACCCGCCCAGCTCCCAACCGCGCCGGCCGTGGAGGAAATTGCGATGCGGCCCCTGCCTGCCGATCCCGAAGCGATACAAGACGGGGGAACCCGCGGTCCCGGATTCCCCCGCTCATTCCGGCTCCTTCCTATCCCTTCCCGTCCATTCCGTAGGGTACCGAGTCCCCGTCGGGCCGCCTCCGCAGGAAAAGAGGCGCGCTACGGTCGCAGCAGCGCCTTGATCGCGCGTCGCTCGTCCATCGCGCGGTAGCCCTCCGCCACGCGATCGAGGGGCAGGGTCAGGTCGAAGACCCTGCCGGGGTCGATCGTCCGGTTCCAGACCCGGTCGATCAGCTCGGGAAGGAAGCGGCGCACCGGCGCGGGTCCGCCGTGGAGGTGGACGTGGGTATGGAACAGGTCCTGGCCGCTAAGCTCCACCCCGTGCGGGACGCCGACGTAGCCGACAAACCCGCCCGGGCGGGTGGAGCGGATCGCCTGCATCATCGACTCCCGGGTGCCGACGCACTCCAGGACGGAGTCGGCGCCGACTCCGTCGGTCAGCTCCTTGATGCGGGCGACGCCCTCGTCGCCGCGCTCGGCGACGATGTCCGTCGCGCCGAACTCGCGGGCAAGCTTCTGCCGCGACTCGTGGCGGCTCATCGCGATGATCCGCGCCGCGCCCCTCTGCCTGGCGGCGAGCACGCCGAGGAGGCCGACCGCACCGTCCCCGACGACCACGACGTTGCCGCCCGGCGTCACGTTGGCCGCCTCCGCGGCGAACCAGCCGGTGCCCAGGACGTCCGAGGCGGAAAGCAGGCTCGGCAGCAGATCGTCCGGGGGCACCTCCGGGGTGGCCACCAGCGTCCCGTCCGCAAGCGGGACGCGCAGGAACTGCGCCTGCGCGCCGCCGACCAGCTCGGCCCGCCGGCAGGAAGTCTGGTACCCGGCCCGGCAGTGGGGACAGGTGTTGTCGGAGGCGAAAAAGGAGCCGACGACGAACTGGCCCGGCTTGACCGCTCTGACCGCGCGGCCGACGTCCAGGACGATGCCGCAGTACTCGTGCCCCATCGGCGCCGGCTCCGTGACCTCCTGGATGCCGCGGTAGGGCCACAGGTCGGACCCGCATACGCAGGTCACCGAGATCGTGATGACGGCGTCCGTCGGCTCGATGATCTCCGGATCGTCGCGCCGTTCGAAACGTACGTCGCCCGCGCCGTACAAGACCGCCCCGTACACGGACCGAGCTCCTTCCTTCGCACGGTGCTCGCCGCCCGGGCGCGGCGAGGGTGCTTCCTACGATGCTCGCGGCGGCGAATCGCTTTGCCCGCTACGACTTCCCTATTTCCTCGAGCTTCCTCGTCAAGGCCATCCTGTCGAGCTCCGAGATCCTAAGGCTCGCGAAAAGCCGGATCCGCCTTTGCAGGTGAGCGAAGGCCGACCGGAACGCCGCCTTCTTCGCCATGGCGTCCCCTTCGACCGCCGCGGGATCGGGCACTCCCCAGTGCGCGGTGACCGGCTTGCCGGGCCAGACGGGGCACACTTCGCCCGCGGCCTGATCGCAGACGGTGAAGACGAAGTCCATCTCCGGGGCGCCGGGCGCGGCGAATTCGTCCCAGCTCTTGCTGCGCAGCCCGGAGGTCGGCAGCCCCTCGGCGCGAAGCAGCTCCAACGCGGCGCCGTGGACCTCCCCTTTCGGATGGCTCCCGGCGCTGAAGGACCGGAAGGTCCCGCCGCCCAGGTGGTTCAGGATCGACTCGGCGAGGATGCTCCGCGCCGAGTTCCCCGTGCACAGGAAAAGCACGTTGTACGTCGTTCCGCTCTCCATGGCCGAGTCCCCTTTTTTAGTCCGGAACGCCCGGCGGCCCGCCGCGCGGACGTCGGGATCGGCCGCTCCCGGCTCGCCTCGCATCCCGTTCCGTCCCGTTCCACGGTTCGGCGGGACCCCACGTTCCCAAGCAGGTCGCGCCGTCCTGCTCCGGGCGTTTCCATTCGATCGCGAGCGTCTTCGCGACCGTCCCTTCACAACAGGACGTTGAACAGATAGCCGACGACCAGGATCCCCACGCCGACAATGCCCGCAAAGGTGGCGATCAGGCGGATCTTGAGGACCTTCCGGAGGATGATCATCTCGGGAAGGGACAGTCCGATCACGGACATCATGAAGGCCAGCACCGTCCCCAGGGCGGCGCCTTTGCCCAGAAGAGCCTCGACGATCGGAATGATTCCGGCCGCATTCGAATACATGGGAATGCCGATCACCACGGCCAGC
>CAYWOT010000163.1:0-5976 GCA_964459975.1 uncultured bacterium | reverse complement strand
TCGGATCGTTTCGGTGATCCGGTAGATGGCGTAACTGTTCATCCGTTCGAATATCGTACGGGCGGTTTCCACCGCCTGGACGATGACCGAAAGCCCCGGAGCCGTAAGCACCAGGGCCGCCGCCGCGCGGGCGGCGTCGGTCGCTCCGCTCACGGCGATCCCGGTGTCGGCCTGTTTCAGGGCCGGGGCGTCGTTGACGCCGTCGCCGGTCATGCCGACGATGTGTCCCCGCGCCTGGAGGGCCTTCACGATTTCGAACTTGTGCTCCGGGAAGACCTGCGCGAAGCCGTCGGCCGCCTCGACCTGTTCCGCTCGTTTCGGGGAGACATGCCCCTGATCGGACTCTTTCCCGAAGAACTCGTCCGCCACGTGAATGTCGGCCCCCAAACGAAGCTGGGACGCGATCTGCCTGGCGATGGCGAGATTGTCTCCGGTGACCATCTTGACCGCGATTCCGTGCTCTCCCGCCCTTCGAATCGTGTCGGCGGAGTCTTCCCGCGGCGGATCGAAAAGGGGCAGAATGCCCAGGAAACGCCAGGCGGATTCGCCGTCCGCGCGCGCCACTCCCAGGGTGCGGAATCCCTGTTTCGCGAACTCTTCCACCTTCGCGTTCACCCGGTCGGCCAACTCTTTGCCCGGATGGCACAGTCCCAGGATCACCTGCGGCGCTCCCTTGGTTACCTTGAAGGAGCTCCCGTCCCGGTCCCGGATCTGGGCTTCGGTTCGCTTGCTTACCGGATCGAACGGCACGAATTTGACCTGTTCATGGCGATCCAGCGCTTCGGGGTCGGAGAGCCCCTTGATCACCGCGGAGTCGATGGCATCCCGGTCCTCTTCCTTGGACGCCAGGGCTCCGGCGAGGATCAGCTCCTGCACGTCCTTGGCCCCGAGGAGAGCCGGCTCTCCCAACGAAAGCTTGTTCTGCGTCAGCGTCCCGGTCTTGTCCGAACAGAGGATGTCCATGCCGGCCATCTCTTCGATCGACTCCAGCCGCGTGACGATCGCCTTCATACGCGCCAGCGCGACCGCGCCGATCGCCATGGTGACGGAAAGGACCGCGGGCATGGCCACCGGAATCGACGCCACGATCAGGATCAGCGCGAACTGGAAGAGGGTGAAGAGGGAAGCCCCCCGGACCACCATCGTCAGGACGAGCAAGGCCGCCAGGCCCAGGCTGAGAACGATCAGGTAATCCCCGATGTTCAGCACGGCCTTCTGGAAGTGCGAGACCGACTTGGCCGACGAGACCAGCCTGGCGGTCTTTCCGAAGTACGTGTTCGGCCCCGTTGCGGTCACCAGCGCCACCATCTCCCCCTGCTTGGCGACCGAACCGGAGAACCCTACGTCCCCCGGTTTCTTGTCCACCGGGAGCGATTCGCCCGTCAGGGCCGACTGGTCCACGCTCAAGTAGTCGCCCTCGGTCAGCTTCACGTCCGACGGGATGATGTCGCCCAGGCGCAGACGGAGGACGTCCCCGGGAACCAGAATCGCGGCGTCGGCCTCCCGCCATTTCCCATCCCGTTTGACGCGGGCCTTGAGGGCCAACTGCTTCTTCAAGGCTTCCACCGCGTTGGCCGCCTGGTATTCCTGCCAGAACCCCACGACCGCGTTGAAGATCAGCAGGACGAGGATGATGATCAGATCCACCCAGTGCTTCACCACGGCGGACAGGACGGCGGCGATCTCGATCATCCAAGGGATGGGGCCCCAGAAATACCCCAGGAACTTCAGGACGGGGTTCTCCTTCTTCTCCTGCAGGGAATTCGGGCCATAGTGCGCCAGCCGGCTCTCGGCTTCGGCATCCGTCAGGCCCTGATCACTGCTGGCCAGCCGGGTAAAGAGATTTTCGACGGTTTCTTCCTTGGCCTCGTCGCCGGTAATGATGGGAAGCTCAGCCATTTTTCCAAGGCCCTCCCTTGCGGTGGAATTCGCTCAGGTATCCGGCCCCCCCGTCCTGTGGGGGGGCACCGGGAAGATTCCGCCTCCAGCTGCGGAGCGGTCCTAATAGTCCTGCAGGACGAGGGAATCCCGGATCTTGGCTCCTCCAGCCGGCACCGACCAGGGATGCCGCCCGGGGCAGGCGAGAGCCCGGGACCGGACTCGTCCATCAACCGTCCTTCGGAGAAAACGGACCATGTCCCCGGAAGGACGAAGATAGCCAAAACATTTTTGATTCCGGTCCCGAAGGAGAGATTCCAACGCCCTCGGGCTCCTCGCCGCCCCCTCGAGCCGATCCGATCGCGCGATAGACTAAAAACGTAATGCTTATCGAATAGTTATGGACGAACCATCCCGTGTTCGGTCCGGCGCGGGAGATGTCCGCCGAATCTCAAAGGAGGGTTGACGTCGAGGCAAAGATCGAACCCTGCCGGGTCGCATACGACGGGGCGCAGCCGCACCGCTCGCAGAGACCCGGCATGACCCGGTCGCAAAGAAACACCAGAAAACGACAAAGGAGCGATGGATCGCTCCGTCCCGGGTCGTTTCACGGTGCCGGAGGGTCGCCGCGACCGGCCCGGGACGGAGCGAAAAACCGGCCGGCCCCCGCTCCGCCCCGGGTGGAAAAACCGCTACTTGAACGTATGTACCACGTAGTCGGCGATCGCCCTGGCCTCCGAATCCGGCACGGTCTTCTTGTCGAACGTCGGCATGCCCGGGCCGGGGTGGCGCATCAGCCGCACGATGTCGGAGGCGGTCTTGACTCCGTTGGCCTCCAGGTCCTTCCGGTGCAGCGTCTTCGCCGGACGGACGATGTTCCCCCCGCCGGAGTGACAGGCCGCGCAGTACTTGCGGAAAGACGCCTCGCCCGACGCGGCCGGATCCGCCTTGGCGGACGCTTTGGTCATTCCCGCGGCCGCCGGTTTCGGGCCGCTCCCGTAGTGTGCGGCGAGGTACGAGGCGATGACCTCCGCGTCGGCGTCCGAGATGTGGGCGCCGAACACCTTCCGCATCTTGTTCACCACGCCGGTCCAGGCCGCAGGCGAAAGTTTCGGCTGCATGACGATGTAATCCAGGCTGTGGCAGGCAGAGCAGTTGGCGGTCACGAGGACCTTCCCCTGGCCGTCGGCCAGGTGCGTCTCGATGGTGGGCAGCGTAATGGAGTGCACCGTGGCCTCTTTCGCGTGGGCGGAGACGGCGACGGCGAACAGGATCGCGAATACGGCGGTCTTTTTCATGGTCTCCTCCCTTAGGCCTACCGGACGACCACGTCGATCTTCTCGACCGTGTTGAACATGTATCCGGACGGATTCCACAGCCTGCCGAACGGCTGCGACTCCCCGATGCTGTTTGTGGCCTTCGCCATCACCGGGTACGTTCCGGCCTTGCCGGGCTTCCACGGGTACCTCCACTGGATCCACGAATACTTTCCGAGGTCCTTTCCCAGCCGGGCCGTGCCCCAATTCCTGCCGCCGTCCGTCGAAACGATCACGTCCTTGATGCTGTATCCCCCGGAGAACGCGATGCCCATGATCTCGACCGGGTGTCCCCGTTTGACGGCGCTTCCCGCGGACGGGGAGAGGATGAGCGACCGCGTGTTCATGCGGTTGATGGGGATGGTCTTCTTCGGCTTGGTTCCCGGCGGCACGCACGCGCACGGGTTGTCGGGGATGCGGTACGCCGGCTTCATCCAGAACCCGGAGAACTCCTTGGACAGGACGGTGATGTCGGAGAGCGACTTCACCCAGTAGGTGGCGAACCAACCGGGAAGGACCAGCCGTGCCGGGAACCCGTTCAGCATCGGGAGCGGCTTCCCGTTCATCTCGTACGCGACGATCGTATCCTCGTGCAGCGCGAGGTCGACGGGAATCGCCTTCTGGAAATCGGGGACCGTCGGCGCAGGGGGGCCGTCCAGGCCGTTGAACGCCACTTCGACGGAGTCCGGCTTGACGCCCGCCATCGTCAGGATGTCCTTGAGCCGGGCACCCGACCAGGTGACGTTCCCCATCGCCCCGTTTCCCCACTCTCCTCCGGGCACGCGCGGATCGAACAAGCTCCGTCCGTTGCCGGAACACTGGAGAACGGCGGTGAATTCGATCTTTTCGAAGCGCGTCTTCAGGTCGTCCATGGACAGTTCGAGCTTTTTGTCGGTGTTCCCGCCGACGGCAATCCGCCAGGTAGCGAGGTCGACCTTCGTCGGGATGTCGGCGAGATGCCACCGGACGAACAGCGCGTCGTTCGGCGTCAGCAGCTCCTTGAAGAAGTGGAGAGGGGTCTCGAGCTGCGGCGGACGGGACGTGAGAAGGATCAGGTCGGTCTTTTCGGGGAAGCGGACGAGGCGCGGCTTTCTCGCCGCCAGCAGCTCCGCGGGGAATTGCCCGGTGGCCGCCAGCGCGGTTACGACCCCTGCGGTGCGGATGAAACCTCTGCGTGTCAACCCGTGATCGGCCATCGCGTCCTCCTTCTGCCGGTTGGCCTGTCCGAAAGGTGGTTGCCGACGCCGACGGCTCTTGATCTTGCGCGCTTCATCCGGACGGAGAGTTCCTCGCGAACACGCCTTCCGGGAACTCCCTAGGGGGGAAACCCCTCACCTCTCTCTTGAGAGAAGCATCTCGTCGGGGTCCTGCCCGCCTGGCGTTTCCTTAAGATGTCACGGGCAGGACGGCGTCTCAAACAACTGCCGGAGGCGGAAAAGCCCCCGCAAGGGAGCCACATTTGCATCCATCACGAACAAAGGGACTTCGGCGGGAAGCCGAAATCCCTTTGAGTATTGCGATAGTGCCGACGGAGGGGCTCGACCGGCCCACGCTCCGACATCGCGCTCGGCGCCGCCCCCGCCACCTCATACCGGCATCCTCAGAGTCTTGCGCCCAGCGAACGGCGCTTGCTTCCGGCCCGGCGGCAAACCCCTTCCAGGCCTCTCCTAATGAACCCGCGGAAGGTCGAAGCGATCCAGGTTCATCACCTTGGTCCAGGCCGCGACAAAATCCCGGACGAACTTCGCCTGCGCGTCCGAGCTTCCATAGACTTCCGCCAGAGCCCGGAGCTGGGAGTTCGAACCGAAGACGAGATCGACACGCGTGCCGGTCCACTTGAGCTCGCCCGTTGCGCGATCGCGCCCCTCGAACACGTCCCGGGTATCCGAGACCGCCTTCCACTCCGTGCCCATGTCCAGCAGGTTACCGAAGAAGTCATTGGTCAGCGCCCCCGGCCGCTCGGTGAAGACGCCGTGGCGGGATTGTCCGAAGTTGGCGTTCAGGACGCGCATCCCGCCGACGAGCACCGTCATCTCGGGCGCGGTCAGCGTCAGCAATTGTGCCTTGTCGACCAGCAACCTCTCGGCCGATACGGTGTATCGGCCCTTGAGGTAGTTGCGGAAGCCGTCGGCGATCGGTTCGAGCACGGCGAAGGAGACCGGGTCGGTTTGTTCCTGCGATGCATCCATGCGTCCCGGCGTGAAGGGGACCGTCACGTCGTGACCGGCCTTCTTCGCGGCCTGCTCGATGCCCGCGCAGCCGGCCAGAACGATCACGTCGGCAAGCGAGACCCTCTTGCCGCCGGAGGCCGCGCTGTTGAACCGGCTCCGGATCCTTTCGAGGGTTTTCAGCACGGTCGCCAGTTCGGCCGGCTGGTTGACTTCCCAATCCTTTTGCGGCGCGAGGCGAATGCGCGCGCCGTTCGCTCCACCGCGCTTGTCGGAGCCACGGAAGGTGGACGCCGACGCCCAGGCGGTCGACACGAGCTGGGCGACCGACAACCCCGATGCCAGGATCTCTCCTTTCAGGGAGGCAATGTCCTTCTCATCCAGCAACTTGTGATCGACCGCGGGGATGGGATCCTGCCAGAGGAGCTCTTCGGCGGGAACCTCCGGGCCGAGATAGCGTGCGCGCGGACCCATATCGCGGTGCGTCAGCTTGAACCACGCCCGGGCGAAGGCATCTGCAAGCTGATCCGGATTCTCGTAGAAGCGCCTTGAAATCTTCTCGTAAACCGGGTCGAACCGCAGGGCAAGGTCCGTAGTCAGCATCGATGGTGCGT
>CAYWOT010000162.1:0-6022 GCA_964459975.1 uncultured bacterium | reverse complement strand
CCTCGGGTTCCGTGCGGGTCAGTTTCACGAGCCCGCTGCAGATGAAGCAGACGGTGTGAGGACGTTCGCCTTGCGAAAAGAGAACCTGTTCCGGCGGAACGGTCCGTATGGCCTTGCTCGCAAACGTCCGCGTGAGGTGTTCCGGGCAAGAAGCCCCGGATTCGCAAAGGGCGCCTTCGGGCGCAGGAAGAATGGTCATGGTGACCTCCATTCCCGGCAATACGGAGATCCGGGATTCGGGTGCCGGGTGTCGGTCGATTCTCGGGGAACGAGCCGAAAGGAACGTGACGGATCGGAGAACGGTCGTGTGCCGCGGGACGAAGCCGGTCCCGGGGTGCGGATATGCTGCGTAACCGGGTGGACCCGACGCGACAAGGGTATCGACATCTCGACCACCTCCCCTTAAGACGGACAGGCAAGGGGTTGCCGATCGTCGACCGTTTCCATGTTGGTGTGACGTGCGGCACGATCCGTATAACAGAGCGCTAGACGTGTGTCAATTGCATCTATTTTGCAGATAATTTCGCATATCGTTAGCACGATTTGGTCGGCACCGTCCGCAAAAACGGGAACCCGGCGATGCCGGAGGACGGAATCGACCGGCTCGCGCTCGGTCGTCCATGCGTTTGCTCCGGCCGCTCCTGTGCGGCCCTGCGCCGCGCCGGACTCCTATCGCGCAAGCGCGACGACGGATCTCTCCGGTCGAAGGGGGCAACCGCACCGGGTCGCCCCCTTGGTCTTCCGGGAGATTCTCCTCGAAAAACACCCCTCCCGATACCATCTGGGCGGCGAACGGGAGAGCGGGCGCGGAATCCGTTTTCGGGAGAGGTTCTTAGGTCGTCTGTCTCTCGATCAGCTCGAAGCCGACGTCGACGATCTTCTGCTCGAACGGTTCGCCGTGGAAGCGCGCCAGCAGCGCTTCGGCCGCCGTCCGGCCGATCCGCGCGCGGTCGAACTTGATCGTGGTCAGGGGAGGGAAGGTGTAGGCCGCATAGGCCTGGTCCCCGAAGCCGACCAGGGCGACCTGCCCGGGGACGGACAGGCCGCGGGACTGGATCTCCGCCAGGGCTCCCTGGGCGAGGGTATCCGAGCTGCAGAACACCGCGCCGTCGATGAAGCCTCCGTCCAAGAGCCTCGCCATCCCGACGCGTCCGAGGAAAAAGCTCGTCGGCACCGGCACGGTGCTGATCGAGACCCCGGTCAGCCCGTTCTCCTCGAGAGTCGCAACGAATGCCTGCTGGCGCAGCCCGGCGCGATGGTCGTCGCCGGTCAGGATCCCGATCCGTTCATATTTCCTGGCCACCAGGTATTCGGCGACCGCGCGGCCGATGTTCTGGTGGGAAAAACCGACCACCACGTCGAGGGGCGTCGGGGTGATGTCCCACGTCTCGACGACCGGGATCCTGGCCGCCATGAGCAGCCGCCTGGTCTGGAAGGAGTGGTGGATCCCCGTCAGGAACACCCCGTCGGGTCTGCTCCTCAGGATGGCGGAGACGAGCGATTCCTCCTGCTCCTCGCTGTAGCCCCCTTCGCCGAGGAGCACCTGGTAGCCGGCATCCCGGATCTTTTCGCTGAAATGCTTGATCGTCTCCGCATAGACGGAGTTGGCGATGAACGGCACGATGGCCGCGATCAGGCGGCTGCGGCGCGACGCCAGGCCGCCGGCCAGCAGATTGGGGACGTAGCCGGTCAGGCGGATCACCTTCCGGACCTTCTCGAGCGTTTCCGGCGCGACCTTGTCGGGCTGGTTCAGGGTGCGCGACACCGTGATCGGCGAGACCCCCGCCAGCTTGGCGACGTGAACCAGCGTGACGCTGCCCGTGGCGCGCGAGCTGCCGTTTTCGGGTTGGGACGGCTGCATGCCCTTACCAAAAACCCCTTCGACTCGGAATGTCTTTCCGCAAAATGGTCGCGCGTTATGATTGCGTTGTCAACCATTGCCGCCGACGCGGCAACCTGCGAGCGACCGTTTTCGTATCGATACCACAACTTTCGAAAAGAGGAAAGGAAATTATCAAGCAACCGTGGCTATCGGCATTCGAAAATGCGGGGAAATGCCATTCCGAAAAAACGATTGACAGGCGATGATGGTAGCGCTACCATTGCGACGGAATCCAAACGTGGTCTCCTGTGATCTCACGATCTGGCCGATAGAGAGGAGGCTGCCCTGAACGCATCCCGCTCCGCTGCTGGCGGTACGCCCGTGATTACCGATTTCCAGGTGATTCCGGTGGCCGGCCACGACAGCATGCTGCTGAACTTGAGCGGGGCGCACGGCCCCTTCTTCACCCGCAACGTCCTGATCCTCGGCGACAGCTCCGGGCGCGTCGGCTTGGGCGAGGTGCCGGGGGGAGAAGCGATCCGCCGGACGCTCGAAGACGCCCGGCCGCTCGTGGTAGGGCAGCCGGTCGGCCACTGGAACGACATCCTCACGCGGGCGCGGACCGCCTTCGCCGACCGGGATGCGGCGGGGCGGGGGCTTCAGACGTTCGACCTGCGGATCGCGATCCACGCGGTCACGGCTCTCGAAGCGGCGCTGCTCGATCTTCTCGGCCAGTTCCTCGACGTGCCGGTCGCCGCCCTGCTCGGCGAGGGGCGGCAGCGCGCCGCGGTCGCGGTGCTCGGCTACCTGTTTTACGTGGGCGACCGGCGCAGGACCGATCTTCCGTACCTCTCCGACCCCGACAACCCCGACGACTGGCTTCGGCTGCGCCACGAAGAGGCGATGACCCCCGACGCCGTCGTGCGCCTGGCCGAGGCGGCCCACGCCCGCTACGGATTCAACGATTTCAAGCTGAAGGGCGGGGTGCTGTCCGGAGAGGAGGAGCTCGCCGCGGTCACCGCTCTTTCCCGGCGGTTCCCCGAGGCGCGGGTCACCATCGATCCCAACGGCGCCTGGTCGCTTGCCGAGGCGGTCGGCCTTTGCCGCGGGCGGCGGGACGTCCTCGCGTACGCCGAGGACCCTTGCGGCGCGGAAGGAGGCTTTTCCGGGCGCGAGGTGATGGCCGAGTTCCGCCGCGCTACGGCTCTGCCCACCGCGACCAACATGATCGCCACCGACTGGCGGCAGATGGGGCATGCGATCCAGCTTCACGCGGTCGATATCCCGCTCGCCGACCCCCATTTCTGGACGATGCAGGGCGCGGTCCGGGTGGCGCAGATGTGCCGCGAATGGGGACTGACCTGGGGATCTCACTCCAACAACCATTTCGACATCTCGCTGGCGATGTACACGCACGTCGCCGCCGCAGCACCGGGGCGGATCACCGCCATCGACACCCACTGGATCTGGCAGGACGGCCAGCGCCTGACGAAAGATCCCTACAGGATCGTCGATGGAATGCTCACGCTCCCGGAGAAGCCGGGGCTGGGAGTGGAAATCGATTTCGCCGCCGTGAAACATGCCAACGAGCTGTACCAGGCCGAGGGGCTCGGCGGACGCGACGACGCCGCGACCATGCAGTACCTGATCCCGGGCTGGACGTTCGACAACAAGCGTCCCTGCCTGGTCCGCTGATCGTTCGCGGCCGGAGAGGATCGCCCATGGATACGACGTTCATCAAGGGGATCATCCCGCCGATCGTCACCCCGGTCGACGAAAAGGAGCGGGTCAACGAAGAGCCGTTGCGCCGGATCGTCGATCACGTCATCGCCGGCGGGGTACACGGCATCCTCTCCCTGGGCAGCAACGGGGAGTTCTACGGGCTTGCCCGCGAAGAGCAGGAGCGCGCCGCGGCCATAACCCTGGATCAGGCCGCGGGAAGGGTGCCGGTCTACGTGGGGATCGCGGAGATCACCACGCGCGAGTGCGTGCGCTGGGCGAAGTGGGCCGAGCGGCAGAAGGCGCAGGCGGTTTCGGTGCTCCATCCCATGTTCCTCAGTCCCAGCGACGAAGAGCTCTACCGGCACTTCCGGGCGGTCGCGGAAGCCACCTCCCTGCCGGTGCTGCTCTACAACAACCCGGACCGGATGCGCTGCGGAATCTCCGCCGCCCTGCTCGACCGGCTGGCCGACATCCCCAACGTCGTCGGCGTCAAGGAGAGCAGCGGCGACATGACGCTGACCGCGGAGTTCATCCGGCGCACCCGCGACCGGGATTTCAAGGTGATCGCCGGCCGGGACATCCTGATTCTCGGCACGCTGGCCTACGGCGGAGCGGGAGCCGTCGCCTCGTCGGCCAACGTCGTGCCGAAGCGGGTGGTCGAGATCTACGACCGGTTCCTGGCCGGAGACTTGGCCGGCGCGCTCGAAGCCCAGTACCGCCTCGCGCCCATGCGCATGGCGTACGGCTTGGGGAGCTTCCCGGTCGTGACCAAGGACTACATGCGGCTGCTGGGTTTCGACGTCGGGGAGTCGATCCGCCCGAACACCCGCAGCAGCCCGGACCACATGGCGAAGCTTCAAAAACTGCTCGACGACCTCGGTGCGGAGCGGCTCGCCTGACGAGGAATCGACACCTGGCAAAGGAGACGCGGGGATGAAGATCGGATTCATCGGACTGGGGATCATGGGCAAGCCGATGAGCAAGAACCTGCTCAAGGCAGGCCACCAACTGGTGGTGAGGGACCGGAACCGGGCGGCGGTGGACGAAGTCGTCGCCGCGGGCGCCGCCGCGGCGGGCAGCGCGAAGGAGGTCGCCGAGCGGACCGACGTCATCATCACCATGCTGCCCAACTCCCCCCACGTCAAAGAGGTGGTGCTGGGCGTCGGGGGGATCATCGAGGCGGCCCGCCCGGGGATGATCGTCATCGACATGAGCTCGATCGCCCCGCTGGTGAGCCGCGAGATCGCCGCCCGGCTGGCGGAAAAAGGCGTGGAACTGCTCGATGCGCCGGTCAGCGGCGGCGAGCCGAAAGCCGTCGACGGCACCCTCTCGGTGATGGTCGGCGGCAAGAAGGAGATCTTCGACAAGTGTTACGACATCTTGAAGGCGATGGCCGGGTCGGTGGTGCGGACCGGTGACGTCGGCGCCGGCAACATCACCAAGCTGGCCAATCAGATCATCGTCGCCCTGAACATCGCCGCCATGTCCGAGGCCCTGGTCCTGGCCACAAAAGCCGGGGTCGATCCGGAGCTGGTCTATCAGGCGATCCGGGGGGGGCTGGCCGGCAGCACGGTCCTGGACGCCAAGGCGCCCCTGGTCCTCGATCGGAAATTCAACCCCGGGTTCCGCATCGAGCTGCACGTCAAGGACCTCGGCAACGTGCTGGAGACCTCCCACGAGATCGGCGTCCCGCTGCCGCTTACCGCGGCGGTCATGGAGATGATGCAGGCGATGAAGGTCGACGGGATGGGCGGTCTCGATCACGGCGCGCTGGTGCGGCATTACGAGAAACTCGCCCGGGTCGAGGTGAAACGGTAGAGTCCGCAAGGCCGGCGGCACGGCGCGTTGGGAAAAATGGCGGATCAACCCGCGAACAAGGTCCCTCTGCTCCAGGTCGGACGGCTGACGGCCCGGGGAGAGGCCGGGCTTGGGGCGGAGTACGCGGTGGCCCGTCTCCGGGAGCAGGCCGACCGGGAGACGTTTCTCGCGCGGGAGGGGGCGCGATTCGTGGCACTGGTCACGTCGGGAGGAGAAAAGGTTCCCGCCGGTCTGATCGCGGCCCTGCCGGCACTGAAGGTGATCGGTACCCGCGGGGTCGGGCACGACCACATCGATCTGGCCGCCGCCGAAGACCGCGGCATCGCCGTCTGCAATACTCCGGGTGTGCTCACGGATTGCGTCGCCGATCTGGCGTTCGGGGCGCTGATCGCGGCGGCCCGGCAGCTTTGCGCGGCCGACCGCTTCGTGCGCCGGGGAGACTGGCTCACGAAAAAGTACCCGCTGACCACCCGGGTCTGGGGCAAGCGGCTGGGGATCGTCGGGTTCGGACGCATCGGCCAGGCGGTCGCCCGACGCGCCGCCGGCTTCGCGATGGAGGTGCGCTACCATTCGCTCCACCCGGTGCCCGAGGCGAAAAGCCGATACGTCGCCTCCCTGCCTGCGCTCGCGGCCTGGGCGGACTTTCTCGTGGTCTGCGTG
>CAYWOT010000161.1:0-6036 GCA_964459975.1 uncultured bacterium | reverse complement strand
ACGCCCAGCCGCAGGGCGTTGCGCGTCCAGACGTCGGTCTCGTCGATCGGGCGGGAGAGGACGCCGGAATAGGCGGCATCGAGAAGGGCGCGACGCCTGAGCGTTCCCATTACGAGTTCGGTCAAAAACGCCCGGTCCCTCGGGTCCGGAAACGAGCGCTGCGCCCGGTCGAGGAGGATATCCGCGTACGCATCGTCCCGCTCCACGCGGGTCAGGATCCGAAGCGCCGCCGCCCTTACGGAGATAGCCGCTCCCCCTTCCGGATGCGGCGACCCCGCGCGTACTCCCGGGACGTCATCACCCGGCCGCCTTCGGGCTGCACCTCGCCCAGCAGGACCGCGCCCTCGCCGCACACCACGACGATCCCGTCGGGGTCCACTGCGACGATCTCGCCGGGCTCGCCCTTCCCTTCCCGGACCGACGCCGACAGGATCTTGAGAGCCTTCCCCGCGCAGGTCGTCACCGCGGACGGCCACGGGGTCATCCCCCGGATCAGGTTCCGCACGTCCCCGGCGGGCGCGCTCCAGTCGATCCGTCCATGCTCCTTTTTCAGCATTGGGGCGTATGTGGCCCGTTCCCCGTCCTGCGGCACTTCCACCAGGGTTCCCGCGTGCAATTTCTCCACGACTTCGATCAGGGCTTCCGCGCCGAGGGCGGAAAGGACGGGAATCATCGATTCCGCCGTGTCCTCCTCTCCGATCGGAGTCTTGCGGATGTGCAGGATCGGCCCCGTGTCCATCCCCGCGTCCATCTTCATGATCGTTACGCCCGTCGTCGTCTCCCCCCGCGCGATGGCCCAGTTGATGGGGGCGGCCCCACGGTAGCGCGGCAGGACCGAAGCGTGCACGTTGATGCACCCGTACCTCGGGATGTCCAGCACCGCTTGCGGGAGGATCTTTCCGTACGCCGCGACGACGATGAGATCGGGCCGCTCGGCGGCGATTCTTGCCTGCGCTTCGGGATCGCGCACCGTCGGGGGCTGGAATACGGGGATCCCGAGCCGCTGCGCCTCGAGCTTGACCGGGGGGGCGGTGAGCGCGCGCCCGCGTCCGGCGGGCCGGTCGGGATTCGTGACGGCGAGCGTCACGTCTTCCGTGCGCGCAAGCGCAACCAGGGAGAGCACGGCGAAGGCCGGAGTCCCCATAAAAACCACGCGAAACCGGGGCATTACTCTGCGGATGCGGCGGAGGGGGAAAGACGGTCGATGAACAGGACGCCGTCCAGATGGTCGATCTCGTGTTGCAGGACGCGGGCCAGCAGTCCGCTCGCTTCCACGGTGACCGAAGCCCCGTCCTCGTCGCGTCCGGAAACGACGACGGACTCATACCGGAACACCGGGCCCTCGACCCCCGGAATGCTGAGACAGCCCTCGACGCCCTCGACCCAGCCCTGCTTGCGGACGACCTCGGGATTTACGAGCGCGATCGGCTGCGCCCCCTCGTCGACCGGGGAAACGTCCACGACGATCACGCGCTTTCCCTCGCCGACCTGAGGCGCGGCCAGACCGATTCCCTTGGCGGCGTGCATGGTCTCCAACATGTCCCGGATCAGTTCCCGGATCTTCCCGTCGACGGCCGAAACGGCAGGCGCCTTCTTCTCCAGGAACGGATCAGGATAGGTAAGGATCGGTCGCTGCATCGCCCTGCACCTTTTCCGACGGATAGAAGCGAATGTTGTTCTTCCCGCTCTCCTTTCCCCAGTATAGGGCACGGTCCGCGTTTTCCACAAGGAGGTCCGAACTGTTGTCCACCCCCGGCAGGAGAGTCGAGACGCCGAAGGTGGCGGTCACCTTGAGCGTGCGTCCGCCGACTTCGAAGTCGGTCCGGCTCACCACCGCGTGCGCCCGTTCGGCCGCATGCAGAGCTTGGTTCCGGTCGGCATCCACCAGGAGCCAGCCGAATTCGTCCCCTCCCAGTCTCGCCACGGTGTCGTAGGTCCGTTTGGCCGACCGGATCGCCTGGCCGAACTGCCGGATCACTTCATCGCCCGCCGGGTGCCCGAATTCGTCGTTGATGCGCTTGAAGTCGTCGATGTCGACCAGGATGCAGGACAGGGACCGTCCGATGCGGCGGGCCATTTCCACGTTGCGCGTCAGATCGTGCGAAAAGTGCCGGCGGTTGGGAAGGCCGGTCAGGTCGTCCCGCATGGAGAGGTCGCGCAAACGTTGGTTCGCATCCGACAGGGACCGATAGAGGGACCCGTAACGCAGAAGGGGCCTCGCCCGTTCCACGAGATCCGCCGGCGAAATGTCGGCGGGCAGCACGACGTCCACGCCCGACGACCGGAAGCTCGAGGCCCGGAGAAGCGCGTTCATCCCCCCCACCAGGATGACCGGCACGCCGAGCGCCCCGTCCCGCTCCCGGAACTTCCGTACGGTCCGGAGCTCCTCCTCCGTCTCTCCGTGCTCCCCCAGGAAAACGCCCGCCAGGAGGCCGGGGGGGAAGCCGGAATCGAGAAGCCGGGACCACGAGGGCGCTTCCTCGACCCGGTAGCCGTCGTCGTCGAGAAAACGGGCAGCCCGGTGAAGGACCGGCCACAAGGGCCGGGCGATGAGTATGGCGCGTTCCACGTCCCACCTGCCCGTCGCGGGTTCGATGCGGCCTTCGTGCTATTATGGGGAAAAATCCGGCCGGGGCAACCGATTTTACCGGTGGGAAGAAAAGTCGTCCCGTTCGGCCCTTTTGTCCCCGTTCAACACCTCGGCGTTCTTCAGCGCCACGGCGGCGACGTTGGCGAATGCGGTGAGAAGCTCCTGGTCCTCCTCCGTAAAGGCGTTCCGGCTGTAATGGTCGAGGTTCAGGACGCCCACGACTTCGTCGCCCCACTTGATCGGCACCGCCAACTCCGATCGCACCCGGGGGTCCACCTCCACGTACCGGGGATCGTCCTGGACGTCGAGGATGAGCGCCGGCCGCTTCTCCTTGGCCACCCAGCCGGTGACCCCTTCCCCGATCCGCAGGAGAATCTCCTCCTTGACGTCCGGCCCGAGACCGCGCTCGGCCTGGATGCGCAGCACGCCGGAAGGCCTCTCGAGGAGGATCATGGAGCCGCTCGGCGCGCCCATCAGGTTCGTGGCGTGGTCGATGATCAGCCGAAACAGCCCTGCGGGGTCCTTCTCCTCGTTCAACGCGCCGCTGATCTGGAAGATCGCCGTCAGCTTGCGCGCCTTCCGATCCAGGCGCGTCACCAGGTTGGCGTTCTCGATCGCCACGCCCGCGAAGTTCGCCAGAACGGAGAGAAGCTTGAGGTCGGTGTCGGTGAGCGCTCTCCCGTCGAGCGGAGAGGCCGCGGCGGCCACGCCGACCACCCCGGAGGGTCCCCGGACGGGCGCCGCCAGGAACCCGTGAACGCTTAAACGCCGCATGAGCCGAAGCAGTTTCCGGTCGTTGCCGACCCGCGTCTCCGAAACGATCATCCCCTCGCCGCCGGTCAGGATCTGGGCGAAGACGTTGTCATGGACCTCCTGGCGGTATTTCTCGAACGGCTTTCCGCGGGGAATCCCGGCCAGCGCCTGGACCACGAGCTGTTCCTCGCCCTCGGCCTTGAGCAGGATGGCCACCCGCTCCATCCGCAGGATGGAGGCGGCGGCGGACGCGATCATATCGAGGCTGCTCTGCATGTCCCCCGCCGTCGTGCTCATCGCCTGCGAGACCTCGTAGAGGCCGGAGGTCAGCGCGCCCGCGAGCGACACTTCGCGGACCGACGCCGCGGGCTTCTTCCCGAAAAGCACCTCGTAGAGAATGGACAGGACCGTCATTTTCCCGCCAGCAGCCTCCGCACGGTCGACTTGAGCTCCTTGGTGTCGTGGGACTTCTCGATGTACGCGTCGGACGCCCACGTCGTGAAGTCCTGCTTGAACTCGCCGAACGCGGTGAGCAGAAGGACCGGCACGGACGCGCTCTTCTCCCGGATCCGTCGCAGCACCTCGAGCCCGTCGAGCCCCGGCATCTTCACGTCGAGGGTCACGAGGTCCGGACGGAACGCGTCGAACTTCCGGAGCGCGTCGAGGCCGTCGACCGCCAGTTCCACGTCATATCCTTCCTCGACGAGCTCGTCGCGGTACAGCTCGCGAATGTTCTCCTCGTCATCGACCACCAGGATCCGCTTCATGGAAGAACCTCCTTCCGCCCTAAAGCGTTCGCGCCTGCAAGTGCTTGGCCGATGCTCCGCCCGTCACCGGCCGGGCCGCCCGCGTCCCGTTCCGAGGCTCCCCTTCTCCGACCCCGCGAGCTCTCCCCAGCGCGCCGTGAACCCCGCGTCGATCCCGACGTGGCCGAGAATCCGCGAAACGACGAAATCGACCAGGTCGGATACCGCCGCCGGGCGATGGTAAAAACCCGGGCACGCCGGCGCGACCACCGCTCCCGCGCGCGCAAGGAGGAGCATGTTCTCCAGTTGGATCGTGGACAGGGGCATCTCCCGGGGAACGACCACCAGAGGCTTTTTCTCCTTCAAGGCAACGTCCGCGCACCGCGCAAGGACCGACGACGACGTCCCATGGGCAATCCGGCCGAGCAGCCCCATCGAACACGGGGCGAGAATCACCGCATCCGGCGGATTCGAGCCGGACGTAAACGGAAGGAAGCAGTCGTCCGGCTCGTGGAGCCGGAACGAGCCTTCCGCCGCGTCCATCCGCTTAGCCAGCCCCCGCTTCCGAGCCGCGTGCGTCGTCCGGCGAAGCGCGCCGCGGCGCCCCGGCGCCGCGGCCCCCACCGCTCCCCTCTCCGCGTCCAGGATGTCCCATGCCGTCGCCGTGACGACGACGTGCAGCTCCGCCCGCCGGGCGCAGAGCACGGCACCCGTGCGCACCCCGTAGACGGCGCCGCTGGCGCCCGATATGCCGAGCAGGACCTTCATTCGAATCCGTTCCGCCCGCGCCGTTCCCGCCCCGGCCGCTTCAGAGCACGAGGTCCAGATAGGTAAACAGACAGAGACCGATGCTAATGATTCCGTTCAGGTTGAAAAATGCCACGTTCAAACGGGAAAGGTCGTCCGCCCGCAGAATGCCGTGCTCGTAGACGAGCGCCGCGGAACAGAGGGCCCACCCCGCGAGGAACCAGCGCCCCAACCCGAAACTATGATAGCCCACCAGCAGGAGGACCGCCATGATGACGTGAAACCCGCGCGCAATCCAAAGGGATTTCCCGATCCCCAGAATCTTCGGGATGGAGTGGAGCCCCTCCCTCCGGTCGAACTCGATGTCCTGAAGGGAGTAGAGGACATCGAACCCGGCCACCCAGAACAGGACCGCGAAGGACAGGATCAGAATCCTCGGATCGAACGCGCCGGTGACCGCGATCCAGGCGGCCGCCGGCGCGGCCCCGAGGCACAGCCCCAGAACGATATGGGAGGCCCACGTAAACCGCTTGGTGTACGAGTAGGAGAACAGCAGAAGCAGGAGCACGGGCGAGAGCAGAAGACAGAGGCGATTGAGCTTGGCGGCGGAGAGTTCCAGCAGGACCACCGACAGGAAGATGAAGACGCCGGCCATCGGCTTGCTCACCTCGCCCTTCGGGATGGCCCGCTCCCGCGTGCGCGGATTCCTCGCGTCGAGGTCGGCGTCGGCCAGCCGGTTGAACCCCATCGCGGCGCTCCGTCCCCCCACCATCGCGAGCACGATGTAGAAGACCGTCCGGGCCGACGGCAGCCCGCCCGCCGCGAGGAACGCGCCCATGAGGGCGAACGGCAGCGCGAACACCGTATGCGCCACCTTGATCATCTCGAGGTAGACGCCCAGCCGCCGGAGCACGTCAGTTCCCCTGGCGGACGGGGACACTCCCGAGGTGGGAAAAAGAGAACAGCCGGGAATGTCCCCGGGGCCCCCGGCTCTCCGGACTCCGGAGTGGACGGTTGCCGCCCCAACTCGCTCGCACCACCCCTTGCGCGGGGACGCCTTCGGCAACACGGAGGACACTCCTGAGTCGGGAAAAAGAAAACAGCCAGGAATGTCCCCCGCTGTCGCGCCACATACGATGCGTAGGACAACGCGCAGGCAGCCGGGGACCCGTCAGGCGCAGCGGGGGGTTCCCCGCAGCG
>CAYWOT010000160.1:0-6038 GCA_964459975.1 uncultured bacterium | reverse complement strand
CATCGTCTCGATCATCCGGAGCCTTAAGTCCGCTCCCTCCTTCAGCATCCTGGCGATGGCTTCCTTCAATCGGAACCCCTTGGGGGACGGTAAGGGGAGATTGAATCGCTTTTTCTTCCGGGTGTCAAGGAAGCGCCGAAGCCCTCGGCTTTCCTTTCCCGAAAAACCGCGGTAGCATAGACCGCATCTGAAAAGACAGAGGTACGCGGGCGTGGACGAACTGATCGACCGCATCCTGGAAGACGCCAGGACCGTCGCCGTCGTCGGTCTTTCCGACGATCCCGGCCGTCCAAGTCACGGCGTCGCACGGTTTCTCCAGGAGAAGGGATTCCGGGTCGTTCCGGTCAATCCCGAGTTGCGCCAGGCGCTCGGGGAGAAGGCGTACGGATCGCTTATGGAGATCCCGGCCCCCATCGACGTCGTCGACGTCTTCCGGCGGTCGGAGGTCGTCCCCGGGATCGCCGAGGATGCGATCCGCGTCGGCGCGCGGTACTTCTGGATGCAGGAAGGGGTCGTGAACGAGCGGGCCCGGGACCTGCTGTCCCGGGCGGGCATTCCCGTCGTCATGGACCGCTGCATGGAAAAGGAACTCGCAAGGCGTGGACGATGATCCGGTCGAACGACCCGCGCCGCGACAAAAAACAGCATGCACGGAGGAAGCGATGGCCGGAACCATAGTGGAACTCAACAGCGGCAACTTCAAGACGGCGGTGGAAGCCGGCCCCGAGCCGGTCCTGGTCGACTTCTGGGCGCCATGGTGCGGTCCCTGCCGGGTCATCGCGCCCATTTTGGAGGAGCTGGCGAAGGAATTCGAAGGCCGGGTGCGGGTCGCGAAGCTCAACGTGGACGACAGCCCCGACATCGCATCGCAGTTCGGGGTGCGGGGGATTCCCACGCTGATCCTGTTCAAGAACGGGCAGATCAAGGGGCAGATGGTGGGTGTGAACCCCAAGAACAACATCGTCCAGCTGGTTCAGAAGAATCTTTGACCCGACCGGCTCCCCCGGAGGGGACGGGACGGCCCGCGGCGGCGGTCCTCCTCCTCGCGGCGGTCGCCGCGCTGTGCGGGGCTTGCGGCGCAGCAAGCCTCTCCGTCGACTCCGTTCCCTTTCCCGCAAAAAAGGCGGTGTTCGTAGACGAGACCGGCGCGAAGACGGCGGGGCTCCCTCCCGCGGCCGAGCCGTCGCGGCTGGTGTTCCTCGACGCCCCATGGTGTCCGCAGTGCGGCCGGGCCTGGATCTCCGTCGCGGCCGCGGCGCAGGCGGCCCCACCGGGTTCCGTGCACGTCTACCGGATCCTGTTCGAGCGCGAGCGCATCTACGCGCGGGACGGGAGCCGGGAAGTGTCTCCCTTCTCCGCGGCGCATCCCCCCGGGGCCGGGATCGGCCGTCCCGGCGCGCGGCCGGTCTCCCTGACGACCCTGACGGCGCTGCCCGGGCCGTTCCGGAACGCGTTCCGGGCCGACGACGCGCCCCTGCTCCTCCTGCTGGACCGGGAAGGCCGGGTGGCCGCGCGGTGGGCCGGATATTTCCCCTCCATGGAAGCGTCCGTCGCCGACGCGATCAGACGGAACGCGAAAGCTCCTCGCCCGGCCGAAAGGTGAACCTCGTCCGGGCGAGGCTCGCGAAGATCCCCAGCGCCATCATGTTCGTGATCATCGCGGACCCCCCGTAGCTGACGAAGGGAAGCGGGATGCCAACGACCGGGAACAGGCCGCAGACCATCGCGACGTTGATCACGATGTGTGCGAGGAAGTACGAGGCAAGGCCGCCGCACGCGAAGGAGGCGAACCGGTCCTGGCACCGGGACGCGAGATAGAACATCCGGTAGACCAGCACCGCGAAGAGAGCGAGCAGCACGAGCGACCCGACGAACCCCCATTCCTCGGCGAAGATGGCGAACGCGAAATCGGTGTGCTGTTCGGGGAGAAACCGCAGCGATCCCTGGGTCCCGTGAAGGTATCCCTTTCCGAGCAGCCCGCCCGAACCCACCGCGATCTTGGACTGGATGACGTGGTAGCCCGCGCCCAACGGGTCCCTGCCGGGATCCAGGAACGTCAGGACCCGCTGCCGCTGGTAACTTTTCATGAGGAACCAGAGGCCGGGAACCGCCGCGGCTGCGGCGGCGCCCGCGAACAGGAAGACCCGCCCACGGACGCACGCGATCTCGGCCATCGCCGCGAGGATGATCAGAAAGACGCCCGCCGTCCCCAGGTCGGGCTGGAGCGCCACGAGCACGAACGGAACGAGGGTGATGGCCGCGGCGTAGACCAGGTCGCGGAACCCGAGCCCGTCGTACTGATACCGCGCGGAAAAGAAGGCCGCGAGCGCGAGAATCAGCCCGATCTTGGCGAATTCCGAAGGCTGGAAGGCGAAGAATCCCAGGGACAGCCACCGCTGCGCCCCTCCGCGCACCCTGCCGACGAGCAGGACGACGAGGAGGAGGAGGACGACGCCCACATACACCCGCAGGGCCTGCTCCTCGATCACGCCGGGCCCCACGAAACTGAAGAAGAGGAACACCGCCGCCCCGGCCGCGATCCAGACCAGCTGCTTGCCGTAGATGGGGAACCCCGAAGGCGGGAACACGCGCGTCCCGCTGTAGATGTTGAGCAGCCCCACCCCGCACAGGACGAGAACGACCAGACACAAAGGCCAGTCGACCAGGGCGAACCGCCTGCGCACGCTCACCGGCCCCCTCCGCCCGCGGAATCCTGCGCGCCGCGGAAATAGGCCTGCATCACGGCCTTGGCGACGGGCGCCGCCGCCGACCCTCCGTGCCCTCCGTGTTCCACGACCACGACGACCGCGATGCGCGGATCGGAGACGGGCGCGAAGCAGACGAACCAGGCGTGGTCCCGGACCTCGTACGGGAGCTTCCCGGCCCGGCCCGGCCCTTTCATGGCGACGACCTGCGCCGTGCCCGTCTTTCCGCCGACCTCGATGCCGGGAAGCCGGGCGGCGCCGCCGGTTCCGTGATCGTTGACGACGCCCGCCAGCGCCCGCCGGACAAACGCCACGTTCTCGGGCTTCCAGGGGAGCTTGCGCTCCAAGACGGGCGGGGTGTCCTCCACGGCGCCGTCCATTCGGACGAGCCGGCTCACCAGACGGGGACGCATCACCACGCCTCCCGTCGCGATCGCCGAGTAGGCCTGCAACATGCCCAGCGGAGTCACGTGGATCGCCCCCTGTCCGATCCCCAGGAGAACGCTTTCGAACGCGTGCCAGTCGTCCTTCTTCACCCGGCGCTTCCACGCGGTGTCGGGAACGAGGCCGGTCTTCTCCCCCGGAAGCGCGATCCCGGTTCGGACGCCCAGGCCGGCTCCCCGCTCCAGCTCCGCGAGGGCGTCCGGATCAAGCCGGAGGCCCAGAGTGTAGAAGAAGACGTCGCACGACTCCACGATGGCCTTGTACATGTCCACGATTCCGTGCCCCGACCGCTTCCAGCAGCGGAAGGTGCGGTTTCCCAGCTGAAAGGCCCCCGTGCAGCGCACCGTCGCATTCGGCCCCTGAACCCCCTGCTCGAGCGCGGCCAGCGCCAGCAGCGGCTTGACGGTGGATCCGGGCGGATAGGTTCCGCGAATGCCCTTGTTCTGCAACGGATGCCCGGGCTCCGCGAGGAGCGCGTCCCATTCCGCCTTCCGGATCCCCCGCGAGAAGGCGTTCGGATCGAACGCCGGGGCGGACACGAACGCGAGGACGTCGCCCGTGCGGGGGTCCATCGCGATCACGGTCCCGGCCCGCTTCCCCATCGCGTCGTAGGCCGCTTTCTGGATGTCCACATCGAGCGTGGTCCGGATGGTGCCGCCCGTCCGCGGGGGCACCTCGCTCAGGCGCCGCTTGTCGCGTCCGGTCGCGTCCACCTCGACCTGCCGCCCGCCGTTGACCCCGCGCAGGACGGCGTCGAACGTCTTCTCCAGTCCGCTCTTGCCCACGACGTCGCCGAGCGCGAGGGCGGAGCCTCCCCCGGCCGCGAGGTCCTGCTCGCTGGCTTCTCCGACGTACCCGAGGACGTGGGCGAACTCGGCGCCGAACGGGTAGGTGCGCTTCGCCTCCGCCAGGATGGAAAAGCCCGGAAGGACCTCGCGGTCGAACTCGATCACCGAGACTTGCTCGAACGGCAGATCCCGCGCCACGGTGATGCTCCGGTAGGGATTCTCCTCCTTCGCCCGCCGGATCTTCTCGCGGGTCTCCTCCGGGTCGAAATCGACGATGCGCGCGAGCAGCGTAAGCTCCGCCTCGAGGTTCTTCACGTCCACCGGAGTGACGATGAGGTCGAACGAGCCCTCCGTCTCGGCGATGGCCCGCCCTTTCCGGTCGAGGATGATGCCCCGGGGAGCCCGGACGACCCGGAGCCGGATGCGGTTGTTCTCGGAGAGGAGGCGGAAGTGCTCGTACTTCACCACCTGCAGCCAGTACAGGCGGGCGACGAGCAGAAGGAGCAGCGCGAGTCCGATTCCCACGAGAATGCGGATGCGGGACGCGATCCACGGGTCCTGCTCCCGTTTCCGGATCCGTTCGTTCATTCCTGGATTTCCTTCCAGCGGCTCGACAGGTCCTGGAACAGGAACAGGCCGAGCAGCGAGGTCCACGCGATCCGTACCGCCTCTTCCGCTCCCCACAGCCAGGAAAACGGGCTCCCGCTGTCCACCGCGAGAAGCAGGGAAACGGAGACCGTTTCGGCGACGAGCAGACCGGCGATGACCAGAACGAGGAAGATCTCCGCGCGCAGGTAGATCCGGCGGCCGATCTCGTTCGCGGCGAAGTAGGCGGCCATCGAGGCCAGGAAGAAGGATGCGGGCGGTCCGGAAATGGTCGCCTCGCGAAAGACCGCCGGAAGCAGCGCGGCCAGGAAGCCGAGCGGGACCGGGAGAAAGAGCCCGGCGTAGACGATGGCGAGGAACGAGAAATCCGGCAGGAGAAACCACGGCAGGATCCCGGAGAGCAGCCACACCTCCGCCGCCGTCCCGGCGAACGCCAGGGCGACCAGCACCAGCACCGGCCTCATGGGGTCCCCTGCCGGAACGGGATGGTGGGAGGAGACAGGATGACGAGGACTTCCTCGGCGGAGAGGAAGTCCACGGCCGTCGCCACCCGGATCTTCAGGAAGAGCGCCTCGCGGGACCGATCGACGCTTACGACGGTGCCCAGCAGGGTTCCCTTCGGCATGCTGCCGTCGAAGCCCGAGAACACGATCCGGTCGCCGGGGGCGACGTCCTGGGTCGGGGAGACGTACTTGAGCCGGCAGAGATTTCCCCCCATCCCTTCGGCGATCGCCCGGACCCGCGTGCGCTCGACGATCACGTCCCCCGCGAAACGGCTGTCCGTCACGAGGATGACCTCGGAAAGCGACGGATAGGCCCTGTGGACGCGCCCGACGGCGCCCCCCGGCGTGACGACCGCCATCCCGGGCGTGACCCCCGCGTCCGTTCCGGCGTCGATGAAGATCGCCTGGAACCACGGAGACACGTCGTGGCCGATGACGCGCGCGCCGATGGTCTTCTTCTTTACGGATTTCGAAAAATGGAGCAACGCCTTGAGGCGGCGGTTCTCCAGCACCGCGTCCCGGCTTTCCCTGCGCTGATCCGTAAGCGCCGCCACTTCCTTCCGGAGCTGCGCGTTCTCCCGCGAAGCGTTCACCAGTCCGACGGCGTCCGACCATATGCCGCCGATCCTTCGCCGCACGAAATCCGCCGATTCGTAGACGGGACGAAACAGCGAGCCGCCGACCCGACCGATGGCGGCTCCGGGGAAGCCGCCGGGAGGACCGACGAAAAACTGGATCGCCGCTACCAGAAGGGCGACCACGAGGATGATGCGCCACCACGTGCGGAGGAACTTCCGGACCATCAGGCGGCTGTTCCGGCGGAGTCGTTCCGCCCCCCGGGATTAACGGAGAGCGACTTGGCGAAGCAGATCCAGTTCATCGAGCGCCTTCCCCGACCCGAGCACGACGCAGGACAGCGGGTCCTCGGCCACCGTTACGGGAAGGCCCGTCTCCTCCCGCAGCAGCACGTCCAGGTTCCGCAGAAGCGCCCC
>CAYWOT010000159.1:0-6176 GCA_964459975.1 uncultured bacterium | reverse complement strand
CGTTCGCCCCCGCCGTGGAGGCGCACGAAGCTGCCGACGCGTCCGGTGCCCAGTCCCTCCCGGGCCAGCCGGCCCACCAAGTGGCACTCTTCCCAGGTCATGCGCGGCGAGGCCAGCACGGCGAGCGATCCGGCGCCGTGCCTGCGCCCGCAGTCGGCGAGGATCCGGCCGGCTTCCGCAAGCGCCTCGTCCCATCCGGCCTGGACGAGTCCATCTTCCCTGCGGACCCAGGGAGCGCGGATCCGGTCCCCGGTCTGGAGCAGCGCGGTGCCGAACCGGCCCCTGCCGCACAGGTCGCTCTTGCCGCGCCGGCTGTCCTCGCGGGACGCGGCCCACAGGACGCCGTCCGCCGCCACCCGCAGCTCCAGCGGACACGCCAGGGAGCAGAAGCCGCACACCGAGGGGATCCGGGCGGTCCGCCACGGCCCCTGCGGTCCGTACGGAATCCTGGCCACGAGCGCCCCCGTGGGGCACGACTCGACGCAGGCGCCGCAGGCGGTGCAGGCGCTCTCGGCCAGCGGTCGTCCCATCGCGGGCGCGACGGTCGTATCGAACCCCCGGCCGGTGAAGCTGAACACCGGAAGGTCGAGGACGTCCTCGCATGCGCGAACGCACCGCCCGCACAGGATGCACTTGTTGGGGTCGAAGACGATCAGGGGATGGCTGTCGTCGATCTTGTGCCGCCTCACCCGGCCGGCGACGCCTCCGACATCGACGCCGTACTCGTCGGCGTACCTGCGCAGGTCGCAGGTGTATAGGGCCTTGCAGCCGCACTCCATGCACCGCGCGGCCTCCCGTCTCGCATCCTCCTCGGAGAGCCCTTCCTCCACCTCGCGGAAGTCGTTCTTCCGCTCGTCGGCCGCCCGCAGAGGCATCGGACGGCGCGCGAGCCGCTTCACGTCTCGGTACAGCGCATCCGGGACCGGCCCGAAGTCGTCGCGCCGGGCGAAAAAGACCGGGTCGGGCCGTATCTCCCCGCCGGTCCGAAGGTAGCCGTCGATCGCCTCGGCCGCCGACCGTCCCCTGGCGACCGCGTCGATCACGGCCGCGGGGCCGGTCACCGCGTCGCCCCCCGCGAACACTCCGGGCACGCGGCACGCCGTCGTGTCGGCGTCCGCCACGATGGTGCCCCCCGGAGCGACGTCCGGACGGCCGTGCGCAGGCTCGCCGGAGAACAGGTCCGGGTCCCCCGCCTGTCCGACCGCGGGGAAGACGGAGGCACACGGGAGGGCGAAGTCGGTTCCCTCGAGAGGAACGGGCCTGCGTCGCCCGCTTCGGTCGGGCTCGCCGAGCTCCATGCGGACACACCGAACGCCGGTCGGACGGCCGCTCGCCGCGTCCCGGATCACCTCGACGGGCGCCGCCAGCGTCTCGAGCCGCACCCCTTCCTGCTCCGCCGCCTCGATTTCCTCGTGGAAGGCCGGCATCTCCTTGCGGGACCGGCGGTACAGGATCACGACCTCGTCCGCGCCGCAGCGGACCGCGGTGCGCGCGGCGTCGACCGCGGAGTTGCCTCCCCCCACCACGACGACCCGTCCGCTCAGGCGTCTGGGACCGCGCAGCTCCATCTCCCGGAGGAAATCCAGCGCCGACTCGACCCCCGGGCCGTCTTCGCCCGGCACGCGAAGCTTGCTCCCTACGGGCGCGCCCGGCGCCAGGAAGATCGCGTGGAACCCGTCATCCCGCAGCCCCTGCAGCGTGAAGTCCCTGCCGAGCCGGCGGTTGCACGCAACCTCGACGCCCGAAGCGAGGATGACGTCGATGTCGGCGTCGAGCTCGCGGCGCGGGAGGCGGTACGAAGGGATCCCGTACCGGAGCATTCCGCCCAGACGCGGCATCGCCTCGAAGATCGTCACGGCGTGCCCCCCCAGGGACAGGTAATGTGCGCAGGTCAGGCCCGCCGGGCCGCCTCCCACGACGGCGACGCGCCTGCCGGTGGAGGGCAGCCGCTCCGGCCGGCCGTCCGGATGCCCGGAAACGAAGCGCTTGACGTGGTTGATCCCGACCGGCTCGTCCACCAGGTTGCGGCGGCACGCGGCTTCGCACTTTCGCACGCATACCCGCCCGCAGACCACCGGCAGGGGATTGCGCTCCCGGATGAGGCGCAGCGCCTCCGCGTACCGGCCCAGCCTCGCCAGGCCCAGGTACCCCTGGACGTCGACGCCGGCGGGACAGGCCAGCTGGCCCGGACAGACGCAGTCGGCGTAATGATCGGAGAGCAGAAGCGAAAGCGCGGTCTTCCGTGCACGGGTAATCCGGTCGCTGCGCGTCACGACCTCCATCCCGTCCCGGACCCGGGTCGTGCAGGACGGCAGCAGTCCGCGCGCATCCTTGACCTCGACGACGCACAGGAAGCAGGAACCGAACGGCGGAAGTCCGGGCTGGTGGCACAGCGTGGGAATTGTGTCCAGGTCCTGCTCGCGGACCAGCTCGAGGACGGTCTGGCCGGGGCGGGCCAGAACCGGCCGGCCGTTGACCGTGAGCGCAACCGGAAGCTGCGACCGCTCCCTGTCCGTTCGTCCGGCCATCTCCGTCATCCCTTCCGCACCGCCTCGGACCGGCAGACCGTGAGGCACTTCCCGCAACGCACGCAGCGGCCCGCGTCGATCCTGTGCGCCTCTCCCGCCTGTCCGCGGATCGCCTGCGCCTCGCAGACCGGCACGCACAGGCCGCACCCCGTGCACCGGTCCGGATCGATCGAGAATTCCACCAGAGCCAGGCAGACCCGGGCCGGGCATCTCGTTTCCCGGATGTGCGCTTCGTACTCGTCCCGGAAATACCGCAGGGTCGTGAGCACCGGGTTGGGCGCGGTCTGGCCGAGCCCGCACAGGGAGCTCGCCCGGATCTGCTCCCCGAGCTCCGCGAGCCGGGCCACGTCGTCGGGCCGCCCCCTCCCCTCGCAGATTCCCTCGAGGATCTCGAGCATCCGCGTCGTGCCAATCCGGCAGAAGGTGCACTTTCCGCACGATTCGTTCCGGGTGAACTCCAGGAAAAACCGCGCGACGTCCACCAGGCAGGTCGAGTCGTCCATGACCACCATTCCGCCCGATCCCATGATCGCACCGGTGGCGGTGATCTGCTCGTAGTCGACGGGCGTGCCGCCCAGGGAAGCGGGGATGCAGCCGCCCGACGGTCCTCCCAGCTGGACCGCCTTGTACGGCCCCCCGGAAGACGTGCCGCCGCCGATCCCGTAGACGATCTCGTCGATCGGGGTGCCCATGGGCACCTCCACAAGTCCTCCCCTTCGGACCTTGCCCGCCAGAGCGAATACTTTGGTCCCCTTGGACCCGGCCGTCCCGCAGGACCGGAACGCTTCGGCGCCGTGCTGCACGATCCAGGGCACGTTGGCCAACGTCTCCACGTTGTTGATGCAGGTGGGACAGCCCCACAGACCGGCCTCCGTGGGAAACGGGGGGCGTACGCGCGGCATTCCCCGCCGCCCCTCGATCGACGCGATGAGCGCGGTCTCCTCTCCGCAGACGAACGCGCCGGCGCCTTCCTTGAGGCGAACGGAGAAGGAGAACCCGCTGCCGAACAGGTCGGCACCCAGCAGGGCATTTTCCGTCGCGCAGGCGATCGCCTCCTGAAGCCTGCGGATGGCCAAGGGGTACTCGGCGCGGATGTAGACGATCCCTTCCTGCGCGCCGACGGCGTACCCGGCGATCGCCATTCCCTCGAGCACGGAGTGCGGGTCCCCCTCGAGCACGCTCCGGTCCATGAAGGCCCCGGGGTCGCCCTCGTCGGCGTTGCAGATGACGATCTTGCGCGCGCCTCGCGCAGCCCGGGCGAGCCGCCACTTCGTGCCGGTGGGAAAACCGGCTCCTCCCCGCCCGCGAAGGCCGGAATCGGCGATCGTCTCGACGACCTCCGCGGGGCTCATCGAGGTGACGGCCTGCCGGAGGGCGAGGTACCCTCCCCGGGCCCGATACTCCTCGATCCGGGAAGGATCGATCTCGCCGCAGTTCCGCAGCACGATCCGCTTCTGCCCGGCGAGCAGCCCCTCCCGGTCCACCACCCATTCCGCCACCACCCTGCCCCCGCGCAGATGTTCGGAGACGATGCGGTCCGCGCGCTCGGGGGTGACTTCCCCGTAGAGGGTCCTCCGGCCGTTCTCCACCACCTCCACCAGCACTTCGCGATGGCACAACCCGATGCAGCCGGTCTCCTTGAGGGCGATCCCTCCGTTCGCCGGACCGAGCAGCTCGCGAAACCGCCGCTGTACGGCCTGTCCCCCCGCGGCGACGCCGCACGACCCCAGTCCCACCACGACCGCCTGCACCGAAGAGCTCCCCGTCGACCGCGCCGCCATCACGGGTCTCCGGCGGGGTCGCGCCGGACCCGCCGCAGAATGCTTCGCAGCCTCTGCGGAGTAAGCCGGCCGTACGCCCGCTCACCGATCATCAGGACGGGCGCGAGGCTGCAGCATCCGAGGCACGCGACCTCCAGGAAGGTGAACAGCCCGTCCTCGGTGGTCTCCCCTTCGCGGATTCCGAGCTCCTCCTCCAGGGTCCGGCTGATCATCTCCGCGCCCTGGACGTGGCACGCCGTCCCCTTGCAGACGCGGATGACGTGGCGCCCCAGGGGCTTGAGCCGGAACTGCCTGTAGAAGGTGATGACCCCGTACACCTCGCTGGCCGGAACGCCCGTCGCCATGGCGATCTGCTCGATCGCCAGCGCGGGGACGTAGCCGTATGAATCCTGGGCGGCCTGCAGGAGCGGGATGAGCATCCCCGGCTCGCCGCCGTGGCGCCACAACATCCGGCCGAACGCCGGCATCACGACGCCCCGCACACGTTCCCCGTCGGCGCCCATCCCCTCCGGCTCCCGCTACATGCCTTGGAATTTCACGATGTTCAAGGTCGTGGCCCGAAGGACCCCCGGCCGGGACCGAAGCCTCCCCACGGCCTGCCGGATCGCATCCGCCGTGCGTCCCTGCACGAGGAGGACGGCCATCGCGCAGCCGTCGGTCATGTCGCAATAGACCACGTCCTCGTCGAAGTAGTAGGTGGTGTACAGAGAGGAGACACAGGAGCGGTCGACCTCCAGCAGCACGTACGCCGAAAGCAGCTGGCGTTTGCGCCTGTCGCCGGCCTCCTCACCCAGCCCCTCGGCCGCCTGGGTCAACTCGTAGTGGCGGAGGAACGCCTCGATGTCCTTCCCCAGCGGCGGGCGTTCGGAATGATGGATCTCGAACCGCTCCACCTCGGCGAGGGGCTCCACGGTGCGGGCGACCCATTCCCGGATCCCCGTGCGGTCGGGCGCCTGGACGAGCACGACGAGGTCCCAGCCGCCGGTCACGGCGTCACAGTAACAGACCCCATCCGCGAAGGAGAGCGCCGTGAAGCATTCCGACAGGTCGGCGTCCGGCTTTCCGCGCAGGAAGACGTAGGCGCTCCGGCTCACCGTCACCGCCGCCCGCGCGTCCGTCCGGGGCGGCCGCTCGGCCTCCGGCGGCGGGCCGATCCTCCGCATCTCGGCTTCCAGCGTTTCCATCTCGAAGGGCTTGTCCAGGTAGACGCTCCCGAGACGCTCCTTGACGCGCTCCCCGGTCTGCTCGTCCCCGTACCCCGAGATCACCACCACGGGCAGGTCCGGATAGACGCCCTTGATCATCTGCAGGAGCTTGAGCCCGTCGATGTCCGGAAGGCGAATGTCCAGAATCACGAAGTTGTGAGGAACGCCTACCCGCCTCGCCGCCTCGATCTTTTCCAGGGCGGACAGCCCCTGCGCGCAGTCGTCGACCTCGTACCCGCGCTGCGCCATGCCGACTGCCAGGTTGCGACGGATCGACGCCTCATCGTCCACGACCAGCACTCTCGGATGTTCCCTCATGGCGACCTCCCGCGCTTTCAAGTTCGTTCCTCATCCCCTGGCCGTCAGAGAAGCAAACGTCGTACCGCGCAGGCGCAATAGGCCAACAACCCGTTTTTTCTATGGAAGTCTGCCAAGCGGAGCGGTTGCACCGGAAAGGTCCGACCGAAAAGATCCTTTACAGTCGATTGGGAACCGCCTGACGGGAAACGGGAAACGGGAACTGTAAGGAAAGTTTACACTTCAACCTTCCCGCCTTGGGGGCAGCGTCCCGTACCGGCTCCGCTGGCTGGACGACCGCCACTTCCGCAGGTAGCGCGTCGCCACGATGGCGATGTCTCCGAGTCCGCGGATCTCGGGACGCG